>JAKAAE010000196.1 GCA_021797225.1 Thermoplasmata archaeon
GGCTTTTTCTGGCTTTTCTCCAGTCAGAGGCAAATGTATTTTTCAATCTTGATGTTTTTAGCAATCCCGATAGAATAATCCCGGTTTCCCTGTTCCTGTTAAGGCTTGACTTTGTAAAATTTTCAGATCCTATGAAAATCTTTTTGCCCGCGATCATTTTCGCATGCATATACAATTTATTTGCAGGCATATATTTAACCCTGACTCCGTGTTTTCTAAGCTGCTTTATATCGTCTGTATCTGTGGAAGATATGGAACTGGGAACGATGAGTTTTACTTTCCTCCCCTTCTCCATTAAAACTTTAAGAATTTCTTTGTCATCACCCATTTCTTCCGTTTCTATCAATAACTTTCTTTCCTTTGAAATAAAATCGCCCAGAGCTTTCTCTGATCCGGGTGAAACAACCAGGTATTTTCTGGGCATCTCGCCTGCGGCTTTATTCTCGAAATCAGCAAGAAAAATTGTTTTAAGGGATTTTATAATTTTTTTATCAGAGGTAATTGTAAAATATTCCCTGTTGGATGAGAATGCTGCTTCAGTAAAATTAGGCGTTCCCACTTCAGCCTGCCTTTCAGACACCATATATTTTGCATGGTCAAACACATTGGGCTTTTCAAATCTCTCAGGGGCAACTTTTACTTTTGCACCGGTTTTTCTCAGGTTATCTATCTCTGCGTGTGTGCCATCGCTCCCGTTAATACCATACGGCCTGCCATCAACCATTAAACGTGTATCGACCTTCCTTTTTACAGCATCGGCAATTGCTTTAAGGATTTCAGGTTCATCAAGCAGGTATGAATTAATATAAACGAACCGCCTGGCTTTTTTTATTAAATTTACAAGTGGCTTTACACCATCGTCGGGTTCAACATATACCTTGTATGACATATGTCATCATTGAAAATCCCCTTTATTAATATTTGCCTTAAAACAGTGTAAAGCTATGGATAATGCAATGTTTTTTCCATGTTATTTATCGAATATTTTACATGGTTTTTATTTGTGCATATACATTATGAAAGATAGTATGCAATATAAGCCACTTATTTGTGTCTAGGATATTTATTACAATAACCCGGTTCGCCCCTAATGTTTCTTCTTCCTGCAATAAGTCTATAATAACATAAGTATATGCATGATAATGGAAACAGCTAGAATTATTGACGAGTATGATAAATACCGTAATAGTACATTGAATTTGCAGGCATCTGAAAATGTCCTGAGCCCTGATGCCAGAAAGGCTTTGTCCTCCGACATGGCTTCCAGATATTCACTCAGTATTGGAGACTACAACGCCTATGGTGGAACGGTATATTTCGACCGCATACTTGACCTCCTTAAAGATAATACCTGCAGGCTGTTCGGCAGCAAATATTGTGATCCAAGACCCTTGAGCGGGCACGTGGCAGCAGAAATGTCATTATTGTCTGTACTTGGAAAGAATAAAAATGTTATGGCAATTTCAGAAGAAGATGGTGGATACCCGGGATACTCCGGCGGGCATCTTGATCGTGTTCTGGGCTATAAATTCTATGAAGTTCCCTATTCCAACTTTGACCTGGAGTATGACCTTGTGGAAGAAAAAATAAAGGCAAACAATATAGGAACTATAATACTTGGCCAATCCATGTTTATAAAGCCATACGACATGAAAAGAATCAGTGAAATATGTGAAAAATATGGAACAACAATCCTGTATGATGCATCACACGTTATGGGTCTGCTTGCTGGAAAAGCATTCCAGCCAGATGCATTGAAATATTCACACATCGTTTATGGGTCTACACATAAAACGTTTTTCGGGCCACAGGGAGGAATAATACTTACAGATGATGAAGATATCTATAATCAAATCGAAGACAATGCAATATTCAATACAATGGATAATATTAACCTGTCCAGAATCGCATCATTATCTATAGCAGTTGAAGAAATGCTTAAATTTGGAAAAGAATACGCTGGAACAGTTGTAAAAAACACTGCAAATCTGTCAAAAAGCCTCGTGGAAAATGGATTCGGGCTTTTGCCAGGTTCAGAGCACAGTAAAACACACCAGATTTTAATTGACCCTGGATACTTAAAGGACAAGGGTTTCGACTATCACTCGTTTTCAACACAACTTGAGAAAAACAGGATTATAATTGACCGGTTCGGAAGGATAGGAACCCAGGAAATTACAAGGTGGGGAATATCAGATATGGAATCGCTTTCGGATATAATTACAGGTATATGCAATAAATTAAATAGGGCTGTAGAGATTAATGATATGATAAGCTCAAAGGAGCTTAAATTCTGGTGATATAATGAATGTTGGAGAAATCATGAAAAAGGATCTTATTACTATTGACAGCAATGCAAAAATTTCAGAAGCAATATCGAAAATGAGGGAAAACGACATACAGCAGCTTCCGGTTCTTTCAGAAGAAAAATACATAGGCATGCTTACCTATAAAAATATTTTAAGGAGGGGAAGTGTAAGGACAAACTCAAAAGCATATAATTTCTCTATAATTGCACCCAGAATCAATGAGAACTCAAATGTAATGGAAGCAGTTAAATTATTAGTGGAAAGTGGGCTAAATTCAATACCTGTATTCCAGAAAGAGAAACTCGTTGGTATAGTTACCAGGCTGGACATAATCAGGAATCTTTCAGATATTTATCCAAATGCAGCAAGAACCAAAAATTATGAAGTAATGACAGCAGACGTTGTAACTGTAGATACTAACGATGAAATAGAAGCCTCTTCACAGAAGATCAGGACACTGGACGAATTCGAAATTCCGGTTACCAACAATGGTAAGCTTGCAGGCATTTTAAGATTGAAGGATATAATTAACAACATATTAATGGATAAGCAAAAAATAAGCTACGGGCAGTATACTTCTGGCAAATCAAAGGTAGAGATAGTTGCCTCCTCACTTATGGACAATCCTATCAACAGCACAG
>JAKAAE010000197.1 GCA_021797225.1 Thermoplasmata archaeon
GTTACAATATAGATATCATGGCCATATGTGATATTTTAATTATTTCCAGTGTAAATTCAAATCCGGTAAGTTCGTAAAGTGCTATTCCAATACCTGCTCCTAGAAACATGGATGAGATCAGATAGGCAAGAGTCCTGATACCGAAAAATACCAGTACTCCGGTTACTATTGCAACTATGGGGGCATATACACTTGTTGATATGCCTATTCCAGAAGATGAGTAATGAACAAGATAGGGAAATAAAAAAGTGATAAATCTGGCTCCGAAGACAAATCCTACAATTATTCCTACAACTGTCTCAATGTCATTTTTCCATTTAATATACTTTTTAATATCCATCTGGGTGTGTAAATAAATTTATATATTAAGTTTTTCTGTATGAATATCTTATAATTATTTATATGTTGTATATGAAATAATATACACTAGTGTACACTTTTACTTATTATTATATACAAAAAAGCAATTATCGTATATGGAAACCCAGTTAAAATCGAATTCAATATCACTACATGGATTAATATTTCAGGGAATGGGGCAATTGTCGCCACTATTCACCTTCGATGGAATTATCAGTGTTGCGGCATTTGCTGCAGGAGCAAGTCCACTAGCCTTTCTGATAGGCCTTATAGCATCCCTGCTTACAGGGAATACATTATACCAGTTTTCGAAGCGAACTGCTAGTGCACGTGGTTATTACGGATATTCTGGATATGCTCTGGGAAAGCATGCTGCATTTATTACATCCTACCTTTACCTTATTTACCAGCTGGCAAATTTAATTTTTATACTTTCCTTCTTTATCATGATATTCAATCCTGCGATATTATACCTTACAGGTTTCAACATACCATTTTACTATGGCATAATCCTGATTATAATAATCAGCATACCCTCATTCTATGCCGTTTACAGGGGGATAATACTCTCATTCAAGTCGCAGATAACAATCAATGTAATTGAAATTATTTTTGTTGTTGCTATTTCCATAGCCATAATCTCCACATCAAAGGACAACACCCTGGCAGTTTTCACTCCGATTTCAGGTTATAAAGATCTGTTTCTCGGCTTCATAACCGGAAGTTTCCTTGCATATACAGGTTATGGATCTGTTGTTTCCCTGGGAGAGGAAGCAAGAGCCCCAAGAAAAAATATTGGATTATCGATTGTTGTTATGCTCCTGATTATTGGTGTACTTGATCTTTTAATATCCTATTCACTGGTCATCGGATTCGGTGTAAGCAATATGGGAAATTTTACCGATACGGTAATTCCGGCATTCATGGTAATAAAATCTCATATAGGTGGATATGTCTCAATGATTTTCCTTGCATTCAATTTTTTTATCATTTACACTCTTTTCAACACTATTGGAACCGCGATCACAAGGAATATCTATTCCATGGCACGTGATGGGTACCTTCCAAGTTCATTTTCCAAACTGAATAGATACGGTTCCCCGCAAAACGCACTATTCTTACTGCTGGGCATATTTATATCCATAGCTGCAGTCTCTACCATAATATTTTACGGTTCGTTCAGTACCGGTGGATTCCTTAACCAGTTCATCTTCTATGCCACCATAAGCACAATCTCTACACTGATAATACACATGATAGTAAATACCGGCCTCTCCCGGATACATGAAAATTTTATTTTTGATATAGCTATACCCACAATATCAACAGTGATAATACTGGTAGCTCTGTATTATGCAGTTTCTGGCCTTGCTTTTCCATTCATATATGCACTTGTAATCATGGCTGTCTATGTCATAATTATTACAATAATGAGCTTCGCAATGAAATCAAAAATAAAAGACATATATAGAAAAGTGGAAATGAAAGAAGATATTTAAAATTATTTTTTGTCCAGTATTTCCATAATAGACTTTGTATCCATAACAATTGACACTGCAGATATGGATTTAAGTGAAGTTTCATGCATTTCTTTGTTGTGGGAGGAACAGGAATCAGATGCCACAACCGTATAATATCCAAGGTTTCCGGAATCTCTGGCACTTGATTCAACGCCGATCTCGGTGGCAATCCCTGTAAAAATTACCGTCTTAATTCCTGCTGCCTTGAACATATTATCAACATTTGTTCCTATGAAAAGGCTTGCAGTATTCTTATTGAGAACATAATCATCCTTTCCCGGGGCAAGTTCCGGATAAATTTCAGCCTCACTGGAGCCCGGGGCCATAAAAACAGGAAGTTTCGACGGATCACTGACCCCGAATCTTTTCATATAACTATATATTCCGGATGGGGCCATGTACTGGAACGGTAAAGGTGTTATCTTTGTATACAGTACAGGAATGTTTTTTTTTCTTGCCAGTTCTGTCAATTTTTTTACATTGCCCACGAATTCATCCTTATTGAAAATATTGTTTACTAAGCCATTCTGTACATCCCAGTTAACGAGCACAGTATGCTTGGGGTCCAGTATCTCTTCCATATTTTCAAATATAGTTTTGCTACCAATTGTTTTCATATCATAGCATTTTTTTATGATATATTGCTTTTATGGTATCCTCGAAGCTGTATTCTGATGTCTTCAGGTCCTGTATAAGTAAATTTTTCAACCTTTTGGATGTTTCCGGCGAACTGCCGTCAGTACTAATTGCAACAGTTATGCCTCCGATATGAGCACTTGCCGTCATCATTATATCAGAATTTTTATGGTTTCCGGAATTATCATGCAGAATATTCCTGTTTTTGCAGATGTCAGAAACCATGTTATTCACATCCCGGTTATCCGTTGCACATAATACCATAAAATAATTTTCATTTATATCACCGAGCTCTATCATTTTCCGGGTGAGCTCTATCCTACCCTCATCCGACAGTTTTTCTATAAATTCCGTTGTTTCCGGGGAGATTACATGGATTATTGGATTTTCAGCAAGGAGCGTCTTTATTT
>JAKAAE010000030.1 GCA_021797225.1 Thermoplasmata archaeon
TAATGTCAAAAATACTACGTCTCATGAGATATTATAAACGCACCGGCAGATTGCCTGCAGACTGGTCCCTGAAAAGAGTTCTATGATTTATGACATAACGGGAGAAGACCTCTTTAATGCACTGCATAATGCCACTGAAAAACTCAGGGCAGAGAAATATGTGAGGGTTCTGGCGCATTATGATGGGGATGGAGTCAGTTCTTCCATCATTCTTTTGAAAATGCTGGATCGCCTCGATATAAAATATCATTTATCTTATATAAAAAATCTCGACAACGAGGGCTTTCGTGTGCTTTATGAGGAGGGAGGCGACAATCTCAATATAATTGTAGATGCGGGGTCTTCACAGATACCGGCAATAGCATCCCATTCAAATTTTATAATACTGGATCACCATTTTTACAATAAAACTGAAACATCGGGAATAAATATCAATGCAAGGGATTATGGAATAAACGGCACCAGGGATGCCTGCGGCGCCACAATGGCGTATATATTTGCACTGGCTATGGATGAGAAAAACAGTGATCTCTTTCCATTTTTTATGTCCGGTGTAATGGCAGATAAGCAGGATATCGGAGGGTTATCAGGGCTCAATAAAAAATTATTTGAAGAATACAATTCATACCAGACTCATCATACATTGAATATGGAAGGCAGTGTGTTGGATGCCATAACATTTTCAATAGACCCGTTCTTCACAGGGCTTACAGGTCATCCTGACAGTGTTAAGGAGTTTCTGGAAAAGATAAAAATAGATCCGGAAAAGAATATAATAGATCTGACCACGGATGAGAATAAGACCCTGGCAAATATGCTTGCATTGAGGATGCTTGAGAACGGTGTGGGTTCAGATGCGATAAAATATCTGGAAGCGGATGTCCTGTATTTTAATGATATAGGATTTTCCTCAAAAGAGCTAAATTCCATTATAGACGGAAATGCCAGAATAGGCATGCAATCACTTCCTGTTCAGTATTTTCTGGGGGATAGCAGTGCATCTACCGAAATGATTGCAAATACCAAAATATTCAAAACAAAATTAATAGATTATATATACAGGGCTAAAAGCGACCTGAAGGATGAAAAATACCTGAGATATTTCTATGCTCCCGAGTCGGAAATGGCCGGACCTATATCCGGTGCAATAGCACTTTACACTGTAAAACCCGATAAACCGGTTATCGGTTTCAACGCAGGGACCGATGATATAAAAATATCATCAAGGGGTTCAAGGTTCGCTGTTTCCAGGGGCCTGAATCTTTCAGAAGTTATGAAATCGGCCTGTGCTACAGCCGGTGGGTCAGGTGGCGGCCATGATATAGCAGCCGGTGGTGTTATTCCGCGGGGCAAGGAAAAGCAATTTCTGGATGCTGCCGGGGAAATCATAAAATCCCAGATTAAGATTATTTGATTGAGTTAATAATATTAACCTAAAATGAATATAGCCACATGAAGATTGATTCTATCATAGCAGACCATGAGGACTCAATTATATCTCTTTCAGAAAAAATCTATGGATTTGCCGAGCTGGGAAGCAGGGAATATAAATCATCAGCTCTAGTTATTGAAGAACTCAAGAAAGAGGGGTTTACCGTTATAAATCCGTATATGGGAATGGATACGGCTTTTCGTGCTGAATACGGAGTTGGTTCCCCGGTTGCGGGAATACTCATGGAATATGATGCACTTCCAAACGGGCATTCGTGCGGTCATAATTTAATATCGGCATGGGCCTATGGCACCGCAATCACAATAAAAAACATGATAACAAATGGCAAAATTGTTGTCTTCGGCACCCCATCAGAGGAGGGCATAGGCCCCTATGCTGGAAGCAAGGCCAGGATGGCTGCTGCCGGTGCATTCCGTGATATAGATTTTGTTACGGGCATGCATCCTGATGATATATGGGCGGTCGGATCAAAGGCCCTGGCAGACGCCGAAATGGAATTTACCTTTCATGGCAGGGCTGCACATATGGCTGCATCTCCATGCTATGGAATAAATGCCCTCGATGCGCTTGTAACAACCTATGGTGCAATAAACAACCTGCGCGATTCGGCCCGGGGAGACAGGAATATAGTGGTCGGCATGGTTATAAGGGAAGGTGGCCAGGCATCCAATGTAGTTCCGGACAGGGCAGTCATGGAGGTAGATGTGAGATCATCCAGATCAGATTTCCTTACAGGATTTGTTGAAAAGGTCAAGAAACTTGCAAATGGCATAGCCGGAGGTTACGGTGCCACACTGGAAATAAAGGATTTGATGCCTTTATATACAGAATACAATGCCAACAGCATAATTGATCAGATCATGCAGGAAGAACTACTAAAGAGGGGCATAAAACCTTTGAATATAGACACAACGGATGAACCGGCAAGTGGGAGTACCGATGAGGCAAATGTCAGCCTTGTAGTGCCTACCGGACATATAGATATGAAGATTGGTACAGGGTTGCCCGGGCATTCTGACCAGTTCCGTGATGCAGCTGATCCCAGGAAGGCCAGGGAAAGCCTTTTAATCGCAATCAGCGTGGCATCAACAGCAATTATAAAAATAATGGAAAATAAGCATATTCTTAATTCCATAAAAGAGGAGTTTGATAAACATGGAAGGTAGGATAAAACCACCGGCATTGAGGCCGGGAGATGAAATAAGGGTGATAGCACCGGCAAGCGCGCCGGATATGATAAAGCTTTCAAGAGGAATTTCCAAGTTAAAAAAACTGGGATACCGTGTTACAGTTGGAAAAAATATAAAAAAACTTAACCAGAGGAATGATCTGGCAGCACCGGCAAAGGACAGGGCAGAAGAACTCATGTCTGCATTCAGGGATGACAATGTCAAGGCTATATTCTGTGCAAGAGGAGGATACGGAAGCATCCACATACTGTCCCTGCTGGATTATGAAGCCATAGCAGAAAATCCTAAAATCTTCATGGGATACAGCGATATTACAGCACTGCACCTTGCAATTAACAGGAATTCGAATATGGTAACATTTCACGGCCCAATGGTAGCATCCGATGTGGAGGATCTATCCAAACCGTCATTCAAGGAATTTCTCCAGTTCCTTTCGGGAAAATCCAATGAAATCAATATATACAGGGATCGCTTGATAAAATATATTATACCGGGAAAAACAGAAGGGTATTCCATGGGCACAAATATATCGCTGGTTGCATCACTGCTGGGCACCAACTATATCCCGGAAACAACAGGCAGGATATTCTTCATAGAGGATACGGATGTAACTTCCGGTGATATAGACCGTTACTTCTTCAGCATGAAGCTTGCTAATATAATAGAGCAATTCAATGGATTCGTATTCGGTGATTTCAAAGCCATATTTGATAAGGAGGAGCCCATGCCATCTATAGAGGATGTTGTACAGAAATTCATGAATGAAATCAACAAACCATCACTTTACGGTGCGCCTTTCGGTCACGGTGAAGAGCAGATGGTTCTTCCTCTGAATGCAAAAATACGGATAAGTGATGAGGAGCCGTATATGGAACTGGTTGAAAATGTAGTGGAATGATTATTACTGAAAATAATATATTAAGCAAAAATGTTTTATTAATATCCTGACATGAACCAGCATGGAAGTAGAGAAATTAGTTTATGGCATTTACCCAAAGACCAATGAATTAAGGCTCCATATTGGCAGATGGGAAAAGGAAAAACTCCCCGATGCTGCACTGAATGGTGAAATTGAGTCGGAAAAGAGGTTATTTTATCAGTCGCTGGACGGAAATGAAATTGAACATACCGATCCACTTTTTAACTGGTATGATATATTGAGGCCACTCTGCCTTATTACAGATGGAATTGACCTCGGGCCTCTTTCAAGATTTAAAGAAACAAATAGTTTTTACAGAATGCCTATCATCAATTCAATAAATGGTATGACTATTGATCCCGTTGATTTTTCCCCTCTGAATGAGAATCCACCGCTTCCCCTGTATCTTCCGGATAGGGAACATTTCAGTGCTTTCTTTCCATCTCCACTATCATTCTATAAAATGTCCAGAAGTGCATTGAATTATGATAAATTCCAGGCAGGCATTGAAAAGCTGTATTCGGATATTCTGAAACAGTACGGAATCAAGAAGGCAGTGCTTTACGATCCTATTCCCTATGAAGAAAACGATGTTCTCGATCTGGGCAAACTTTCGGAATTCCAGGTCAGGCTTGTCACAACCGGCCGGCTATATTCAGGCAATATAAAAGGAAAAATACATTCGGTGATTGCTGATTATACCCCGGATAATTTCAAGATTTCTAGGGAAAAATCCACTGTTCCGGGATTAAAATTGATAGATGGCTACAGCACAAAAATGGAAAACGTGGGGGATATGGATAAAACTATAGATTCCCTGGATACTGATAGGGTTATAATCAGTCATAGGGAATACTTTGATTTTCTCCCCAGAATTATTGCGGATAGAAAGATTGAACTAATATCCAGGATAGGTGAATAAAATGGGAAAATATTTGATATCACAGGAAATAGGAAGTTTCAGAAAGCCAAAATACCTGAGTACAGTATTTCACAAAATATACGGAACCGATGAATATTATAAGCTATCAGAAAAAGCAACGGAAGAAACAATAGACCTTTTCAGACATGCCGGACTTGATAACATCGGTGTCGGTGGAGAGATGTTCAGATGGGAAATGTATGAGCACCAGGCAAACCGCATCAATGGAATTGAGTTCTATGGCCCTGTAAGATCTTTTGATAATAGATACTATAAAAAGGGAAGCATAGTAGAAGAACTTTCAATAAAGGAATCGTTCCATTCTGACGAGCTGGAATACCTTCTATCAAAGGATTATTCAAATATAAAGATCCCGGTTACCGGACCGTACACAATGATGGACTGGTCATTCAACGAGCATTATAAGGACAGGTATGAAACGGCAATGGCATTTGCGGACCTGCTGAATGAGGAAATGAAATCACTGAAAAAGCTGTGGGATTCAAAATACCCCAGCCAGAAACTTGAAATTCAACTGGATGAGCCCGCCACAACCACACATCCCGATGAAATGCAGATAGTTGTTGATTCACTTAACAGATCTGTTGAGGGCATTGAGAACTGTGAATTTACCATACATGTCTGCTATAGCACGGATTACCGCCTTCTTTACGACGTTATGAATGACATAAAAATAGATGGCCTGAATCTTGAATTCGCTAACAGGGACAGCCTGGGGGCGGGTACTTCGGATTCAGCAAGACCTGGCTATGAGGAACTAAAATACTTCCAGCAGCTCAATACGAGAAAGAAATTCATAGGACTTGGGGTAACCGATGTGCATATAGATTATGTGGAGCCGGTGAAACTCATAAAAGACAGGATAAATTATACGCTGAATATTATGCCGCCTGAACTGGTAAGAGTAAACCCCGACTGTGGACTGAGAACAAGATCTATAGAAATCGGTTATGAAAAATTGAAAAATATGGATACTGCTAGGAATGATATACTCAAAGAGCTGGAATAAAAATTTTTAATTTTCATTATATTTCTCCTGTTCATATTCATCGTATTCCCTTTCCTTTTTCCTTTTTCTCCTGTATATTAAAAACAGTATTATGAAGACTATATACCCGACTATCCCGAAATATATAAGAATGCTTACCAGATAGGAAATAAGGGTATAATGGATCGCAACTTCATTTGAGGATATGAATGACCCATCTGAAGAATAGGCATCAACCATTACATAGTATGTTTTCCCCGTTGTCAGTCCCGGGATAAACGCAAAGGTGGTGCCGCTGGAAGTAATAACATCTGTATGTGAGTTTAACATCAGTGAGTTATTTGAATATGAAAGGACATATTCTCCGAAGTTGCTGAATGGATATTTATCCCAGGATACAAATGCATAATAGAATCCCAGCGGGAATGTGTATGTTATTTTGAAGGTCACAATATTAACTGTTACATTTTCCGGGGTCATATAAACAACAGGATTGCTTCCCGGGGACAGAGATGTGGTATTATTGTTATAGAGATACTCATGGAATGTTGCATCCACAGAGCTATTTAAAAATAACACGTACTGCCCGGATTGATTTGTATACCCCAGTGATGTGCCGTTATGGGTTATGTCAACATTGCTGAGATTATATTTATACTGAATATTTTCAACATTCCCTGTTACCTCTTTCAGACTTGTGTTATCAGGTGTCAGCAAAACATAGATATATTTGTTTTCCCCGGGTATGAGATCCGTTGTTTTGTTGTAGGTTGAATAACCTGCCTTTGTTACATTTATGTCCACACTTGCAGGTTCAATCATGAGATAATGAAAGCCACCGTCATTTTCCGTGCTCTCCCCGTTTACAGATACGGTCACATTACCATTTGAAACAAATATATTCAGCAAAACTTTCTCAGGAGTTAGTGTTATTGAACTGATAGTGTTGCCGGTAGCTGAACCAGGTACATATCCAGATGCGTTTATATTCGCGGAATTATTGTCTCCCAGTTCATAAACACTGATGCTACTTGATTCTCCAGTATATTTGAAGAAGCCATCCATAACCAGTGTATAATTAGGACTGTAATATGATGGGGCAGCGTTTACAGTGAAGGTCTCCGTTTGTATATCTGGCACATAGATTTCCCGGGATATATTTTTTCCACTGCTATTTGCAGTAATATCATAATAACCTTCACTGAGCGTATCCGAATCACCAGAAATTTTACTTCCGTTAACATAATATGTTGCACTGCTGCCATTGCTAAGGCTGAATGTTAATTTTGACTTAACACCGAAGACTATGGAATAATAGATGTGCACAGGGACGGAAGTCCCGTATATCTGTTTATTTACTTCTATCCCTCTAGAGGCGGTCAGAGTACCGCTAGAATATGAAAATGTGATATTGCTATATGATGATGTGTCAACCATACTGTAACCCTGCTGATAAATTCCAGAATAAGCAATGTTACCGGTCTCGTTTGTTATGCCAATACTGCTGAAAGTTCCTTCAGGTATGTTGACAAAGTTAGTTCTGGAATTATCCTGCTGGACACCAATAGCAGCCCGGTAATCTCCGGCAAATACCAGGGGCATGTTGAGTTCCTTGACCACAGCTCCATTTACCATGAATTCTATCTCACTTCCGGATATTTTAACGCCTATGGTAGCAGATGATGAACCTGGTAATGTGCCAGAAGTTCGGGTTCCATTCTCATATACGCTGTATTTATAATAATATCCGGTTTCATTGGCAGAAATACCGAATTTGATATAGTTCTCCGGGTTTGCGTAAAACCCTGCATAATAATATGTACTTCCATTATACTGTTCAACAGAATTTCCTGGAACGTTTATCTTCACGGAAATCCCCGTAGCATACGTTGTATTGTTGAATATTGCAACCGTTCCATATCCGTTAAGAATTATCCCTGTATCGTTGATAAGATTGCTTACTAAGGGCGTTCCAAGCCCTGTTACTGGATTCCATCCCGGTCCGGCACTGTATCCGAAGTTCCCTCCTGATGTAATCTGTGTGAAAGCATTTGAGTAATAATTTGTCTCCGATATTTTGTAAAATATGGGATTAACAAGTCCCAGTGACCTATTATAATATTGATCCATTGTAGCTATTATTCCTGCCCACATGGGAGTGGCGATACTGGTACCACCCAGGGTAAATGTCTGCCCATCAACAATAGTAAGAACACCGGTGCTCGGATTAGCATCCAAGGCTACGTCCGGAACACCCCTCTGGGATTCGGTATAGTTAGGTGCAATTTGATAATACGGTGTGCTGAAGTAAGATGAAAATCCACCGCCGCTTGCCTCTTCCTTCCCATTGAGTGTATCCCCCCATGCGGTCTGGGAAAATATTCCGCTGCTGGTTTCAAGAAGTGTGGTGCCGCCTACCCCGAGAACGTAGGGATCAGCTGCTGGAAAGTTAACAGTATTTGAAGAAGTGCCGTCGTTCGCCCCGTTATCTCCGGAAGCAGCTACAACTGTAATATTTTCTTCAGCTGCCTGCTTGTAGATATTGTTCATTTCTGCAATCTCAGTCAGAGTCATCTGGCTTTCAGCCTGTCCCCAGCTCAGGGAGATTATGTCCCCCAGATGATTTGATATGGCCCATTCTACAGAATCCAGAAGTCTTGATCCGTCGCCGGGAGAGAGCACGAGATCTATTTTTGCACCGGGAGCCATTGCATGTGTCCATTCTACATCTATTGCAGTTTCGGATGCCCAGCCACTATTGGTAGAAGTTATCGCTCCTTCGGGTGTATATACACTGAGATTGATAGGGGATAATCCCGTGAGGTTATCAAATACACTGGCATCGTAGTTTATAGATGGATCTCCATATGCGTCAACCACGACTATTGTGGTGTTATTGCCGTAATATCCCTGATTGTGTATATAATTCATATCATATGCATCATAAATATTGGACGGCGTATATGGATATGCGGGATAGGCCGTATCCGCCTGTTCATATGGAATAAAATCATCAGAACTATTAAAAATAAAGTATTGCACACCATAGGTTTCATTAAGCATGCTAAAAATATATGATATTACACCACGGTTTTGTGTATAATTTACATTAAGGAGACCCCCGTAATAAACATAGGGGATTTTATTATCGTTCAGCTGATTTCCCACATACTGCTGAAGATAGGATGGAACATATGCAAGTAATACAGAAGAATTGTTGCTATTCTCTGCACTTTCATTAACAGGGGTGATGGTAGGAGACATTTCCATTTCGGAAATGGTCAGTGATGATATTAAGAATATAAAAATTAACGTAACTGCAATTAATTTTTTTCTCCCCGCTTCCATATGTTCTTGGAAATCAACCTTACTTAATATACTTAATGGTCAAATTGTCCCACCATTTATTTCACTTTATAATTTTTTATACCATTCCAACGGCACGAAGTTCTTGATGTACCGGAAATTATTTTTAAAACCTGTGTTATTTTTTCCGGTAAACATCATACAATATGTATGACAAATGCCCCGGGTTTAAATCTAAATTGTATAATTGTATAAATCAATGAATTTATTAATTTATTAATTTATTAATTTATTAATTTATTAATTTCATTCTGCCTATTATGAAAGAGGAATTCCTTTTCATACTGTTTAAAACTATAAAATATAGGGGAAATATAAGAAAAAGATTTTAAACCCAATTTAATATACAGGACAAATGAAAAAATATCTACCGGCAGTTATTATTGTCCTTTCGCTTGTTATGGTAATGGCACCATTTGCCTCTTCAGCTTCAACTGTCACTTTGCCGCCGGCTCCAGCTACACTACCATCTATAGAATACAACTACAACGGAACCAATGAATATATTACCGGAGCAGACTGGATTTCCTTCTTCTCCAGTGTCATTGATAATACTCATTATGTCACATATAGCTTTAACACATCTACCCAGTATCTCATTGTGTATGATCTGAACTATACAGGCATGAATCCTTACGGGCTTCAGTTCATAAATGCCCTTTCCTTTATAGGAACCCCGACACTGAAAAATATGACACAGGCTTTCAACGATACTAAAAATGAAGGTTCACAGGTTAAAGGGTATACAGATATACAGGCGCTTGATGCCGGTGCATACCCCGGCTTCTCGTTTTCTAAACCGGCTGTAAAACCGGTATCCCAGGATTATATTGATATCGGGATAATCGTAGCTATAATAGCTGGAATGGTTGCACTATATTTTGTATTCAACAGGAAAAAATAGATATCTAATAATACCATATTTATTCATATGGAAAAAATAGTTGTGGGTATGACCGGAGCTTCCGGTACAGTACTTGCGGTAAAATTTTTAGAGAGTATCAAAAATAGAGAGATTCATCTGGTGATATCAGAAAGTGCAAAGAAGGTTATGTCACTTGAAACAGATTATAAACCGGAATATGTTAAAAACCTTGCCAATTATGTTTATGATGATTCCGATTTAGCTGCTAGAATAAGTTCCGGTAGTTTTATGTTTTCAACCCTTGTTATTATTCCATGCTCATCATCCACCCTTGCAAAGATATCGGCAGGGATATCTGATACCTTGATAACCAGGGTTGCCACGGTTGCATTGAAGGAGCATAGAAAATTTATAATAGTGCCCAGAGAGATGCCATTCAGCTCAATTATGCTTGAAAACATGCTAAAACTCTCGAGGGATAATGTTATTGTTTCTCCTGCTGTACCGGGATATTATCAGAAGCCTTCAACCGTGGAAGATCTGGTGAATTTTGTGGTTGCCCGTGTCCTTGATCTTTCAGGCATTGATAATAGCCTTTCTTCCAGGTGGAAAGATGCTTAGGTTCATGACAGACCATATGCTGGGCAAAACCTGTAAATGGATGCGTATCATAGGTTATGATACACTTTATCCGGAATGTAAAAGTGATACGGAAATACTTGATAAATGCATGCTGGATGATAGAATCTTGTTAACAAGGGATTACGAATTTTATAAAAGGTATGATAAATCTGTGTTCCTTGATAGCCCTGATTTTAAATTACAGTTGAAACAGATTGTGAAGCAATTTCCACCGGACAGGAAGCTATTCTTTTCACGATGCCCACTGTGCAACAACCTGCTCGATGAGGTTGATTCCCGGCTTATGGGGCCGAAATTTAAGGATGTTATGGTGAGGTTCAGTAGGGTCAAATACTGTAAACATTGCCATAAGTATTACTGGAACGGTAGCCATTACGATAAAATCCTTACAGAGATCCATGCTGTACTGGAAGGCTAAGTTTTTAATTCAATTTAAAATAAACCATCACTGTGAAAATTGTAGAGGATGATAGAAAAGATTCGAAAATTGTGTTACTTATAAATACAATAGATGATTTATGGTATCTGAAAAATATACTTTCACCTGGAGATAACATTATAACCTCTGTATACAGAAGGCAGGAGCAGAAAACCGACATGACAAGGTCAAAGTCGGTGGAAAGAAAGAAAATTAAAATAAAATTGAAAATAGAAAAGGTGGATTTTCTGCCATATACAGATAATCTCAAAATCCTGGGAGAAATTGTGGAGGGAGAGAATACAGGAAGCCACCAGTCGGTGATGATCGGTATTGATGATGAAATTACACTGGTAAAAGATCTTGATAGTCAGGAATCACAGCTATTGAAGGAGTCTGTGGATAGTTTATATACAAATACGATAGTATTTGCATCCATGGATGATGAGTCCTGTAATGTCGCCATTTTGAAATCATACGGCATTCAGGATATGGGGGAAATAGTGTCAGGAAAATCGGGAAAGGACTATGAGTCAAAAAGTAGTGATAGCGGATATTATAATGAGATACTACAGACCCTGAAAAACATAAAAAATCTTGCAACAATTATAGTACTTGGCCCGGGCTTTGAACATACAAAATTTTACGAAAAGATCAAAAAAGATCCCTTCTTCAATAGTATAGATGTGTACGATATTGCCGAAACCGATTCCGGAAAACGTGGAATATACGAATTTATGGCAGAAAAGCAGTCAGAAGACATACTCAAAGGTGCAAGACTCGCGGGTGATGAAAAACTTGTACAGTTATTCCTCAAAAATTTAAATAAAACGGAGTTGGGCATTTATGGTTATGATGAAATTGTAAAATATGCTGAAATGAATGTACTTGAAGATCTTCTAATCTCAGAATCTAAGTTCAGGGACCCGGAAACAAGGATGCTTCTTTCGCAGATAACAGGTTTAAATGTGCATATAATCAGTGATTATACTGATTCTGGAGATATAATAAAACGGTTCGGTGGCTACTGCGGCATACTTCGGTACAGAGCTTAAATTAATTCTAGTTTTAATGGGTCCCCGTTTCTTGTGTATGCTGAATAGTTTGTTAAATTATATGGATACCCTACTATTATATGCACAGGCCCTGTATTGGAAAACATATGCAGGTCCGCATCTGAAGGATGTGTGTTTCCTGAAGGATGGGAATGAACGGACCCAACATAGCTGAAGTCTATTGGTATGGCATAGCTCTGGAATATTACGTGAACATTCCCGCTTATAGTCCCTGGGATCAATGCTATTTCATAAATAATATGGTTTTCTGCCCGGAGGAGGGCACCGAATTCCTTCGGGTAAGAGTCCTTTGAGGCTTCCATTATCATTTTAAGGGTACGTTCCCTAATTAACCACATCTTTTATCAGTTTCTCCCTGAGCCTGTCATAAAATGAATTTTTGAGTTCTATGAAAGTCAATTTTTCACTGGAAACTTTAATATCTATATGGTCGTTTCCATTGACCACTGCTTCCCTCTGCCCGTCTATTATTACCAGGGAACTGAATTTCCCGATAATTTTTATGGTGATCTTTCCGTTGTCAGGACACACTATTGGGCGGAGCCTGGACCCGAATGGTGCTATATACGATATTACCATGGCCTTCAATGATGGAATAAGTATGGGGCCACCTGCACTGTAAGAATATGAAGTCGAACCTATCGGCGTTGCTATAATTACCCCGTCTGCACTGGTGTTTTCCATGAAACGATCGTCTATATAAACGCTGAATTTCCTGATTTTTGATATTCTTGCGGTATGAATTACAATGTCATTGATTCCTTTTCCGAAGAATTTATCATTTATATACACTTCAAGTTTCATGACATCATAAGTTGTATAATTCCCCTTAATCAGGCTATGTATAGATTCTTCAATGTTGCCTATTTCAACCTCTGAGAGAAATCCAAGGCCGCCCACATTGATCCCCAGTATTTTACCTCTAGAAAGCTGGGCAGTCCGTAAAATAGTTCCATCCCCGCCTATTACTATTATTATGTCTGCATCGATGTTTTTAAAGGCCGTCCCTTTCCTGTTCATGGCTTTTGCAAGTTTGTCTTCCATTATTATTTCCCACGATGGTGGAATAATTTCAAGTATTCTCTTAGCTATCCTTATACACGAATGGCAGTTAATTCTTGCAATGATACCTATTTTCATTTATACACCGATACTCTCATCCATTCATTTGCGTTTAATTAATTTTATGCTTATGGTTTGGCAATTTTTAATGATGTGTATAATTGTATATCTTCTGTTTCTATTTGAAAAAATTTTAAATTTTAAAAAATAGATTTGTTTTAAAAAATATTTATATTTTTAAATTCCTAATATAAAGAACATATGGAACAATGCCGGATATGATTCAACTGCCACATATATTCCCACTAATATGATAATCACTGAAAATACTTTTCTCAAAGTTCCTTTTTTCCCGCCAAGATTTACAGAAAGCTTTGTTCCAAGATAGCCTCCCATGATACCTCCCAGGACGTATACTATTGCAACAAAAACAAGAACATCACCTATGATCCCACTACTTATATACTGAAGTTCAGGTGCCACAATGGCATATCTTATGGCGGTAACAACACCGAACGTCCCTACAGCAAGAAGAGAGGTGCCGATTGCCATTCCTATTTTTATTTTTGAAGAAGCCAGAAGACCTGGTACTATCAGAAAGCCTCCGCCGATGCCAAAAAACCCGGATGCGAATCCAACAATCAAAGAATATGCCGAGACTTTATCATATTTTGTGGATTTTGCCCTTTCTTTGCAATCTTCATCAGGGACTGCCCTGCATTTGCTTATATACATATAAACTCCAATTACTATCATAAGCATTGAGAAAAAGAATAGTAGTTCTCCTCCTTTTATGATCAGACCCAGAGTTGAGCCTATCAATACCCCTATGATACCTACAAGGGCAAAAACACCGCCGAGTTTTACATTGGCATTTTTCTTTTGGAGATGCTGTGCAAAGTTTATATAAGCTGTTATACCCACTGCTAGGGCCGTAGTGCCTATAGCAAGATGTGGATGATGAATCCCGACAAAATAAATAAACAGTGGAACTGCAAGTATGGACCCACCCCCTCCAATAAGGCCAAGGCTGAATCCAACAGCCACTCCGGAAACTATAGCCAGGATATATTGAAGCATAGTAATATCTATCATTTAATATCTAATGATAATTGCAACTATGTATAAATACGTTGTTCATATAGAAATAAAAATATTCATAAGGATAGAAATTCTAATATAAAAATGAATAAATATGAATTTTAACGTTCATGCAAAAGATTGCTCAGATGATATAATGCCTTTCCGGCATTGGAATTATCTATGATTATCCATATTTCAGTGTTTAATCTGTATATGTTGGTAAATTTTATACCGTATGTCATAAGATAATCGGTAATTAAAAGGGTAAGCCCAGGCGTAAAAGATGATTCTTTGGGAAGTATGATTTTTATAA
>JAKAAE010000198.1 GCA_021797225.1 Thermoplasmata archaeon
TCATCATGCATCTGAGCCATGAATCCATGATGGATAACATTGCTATTCTTGAGAAACATAATAAAGTTAAATCCTACGATTATGTCAGGGTTGATTCTGGAGATGGCATCATGGATATATCGAGGCACCTTAACAGGGAAATAAATATACTGAATCTTACCGAAACCGAAAGAAAAGTGATACTGGAAGCCATGAATGGCGGATACCTCAACTGGCCCAGATCCATAAATCTTGATGCACTTGCTGTAAAATTCTCAACGTCAAAGCCCACGGTTCTATACCATATAAGAAATGCAGAGCGGAAAATCCTATCCTGCTTTATTTCAAAATAATAGTTCACTTCTTCTTTCTTTCCAGTTTTCCATGGAGGTAACCTCTCAGGCCATAAAAGTTTCTGATAACATATACCGGTGAGAACATCTCTCTCAATGTTAAGCTATGTTTAAAATCAATCCTGTGGTCATATTTCTGTTTCAGCTGCCATCTGCCATATCCATTCCAGTAAGCCTGTTTTTTGAAATCCCTCAGGGTTTCCCGGGTTCTGGTATAAACTATGCAATCATCGCATATCATATGCCTTGCATTCTGGCTTATTGCCCTGATGTTCAGGTCTATATCCTCCGCTGTAATGAATTTTTCATCAAAACCGCCGATTCTGTCGAATAAATCCTTAGAATACATCAGATTTGATGTTGGAAGCGTAACATCGAACCCCTTATAAAAAAGTTTGAATCGTTCCATGGAGTAATTCATGTTTCCCGTATTTTTGGTAATGCCGGCAACAATATCATAGCTGTCAATATACCTTCTCAGATATTTAATCCAGTTTTCACCTGCAATAGCATCCCCGTCGATAAAGGCTAAATAGTTGAATTTTGATTTTGAAACACCGTAATTTCTTCCGGCCCCCCTTGTTGTCCTTTCCCTGTAATAGCTGATAAAATCATATTTATTAGAATATTCATTCATAATATCCTGTGTCTTATCAGAACTCATGGAATCTACCACTATGATCTCAATTGGCTGTTCCTGGGATATCAGTGAAACAATCAGGTCACGTATATTCTTCTCCTCATTGAGAACCGTTACAATTATTGAAATGCCTTCCATCTAACTGTTACCAGTCCATTCTCTGTGTTTCCCTTTCCTTTTTTGTATTCCTTTTATATTCCTTGTAATGCGCCCTGCATAAATGTACCTTTGTTTTCTCCTCCTTCAAGGAGAAAACTTTGCCGGCAAGATCGGCCGGAACGGTTTGAAAACTTTTCTCATTGCAACCTGTGACATCACATATTTTATCCATATCATGACAATATAATATGTGTTTATAATTGTTTTGTGTTTAGAATTATTTACCTTTTTCTATGTACTGGCATATGCCATGGCTGTTCAACATTTTTGCAAAGGATGAGGGGATATATATTATATCATTTTTATGCAAATAATAATCCCCCTCTGGCTGTGCTATAGGGGGTTGTTCCTTCAAAATCCTTACACAGACCTGTTCCTCTGTTATATGGCTTTCTTCAGGCTCCGGAGGCGGCATTTCCTGAACTTCTTCTCTCTGTTCCGGCTCCTCTTCCTTCTCCTCCACTTCCTGCTTTGTTATGCCGATAAAATCATTATAATAGTTTTTCATCTGCTCATTCAAATCCCTCATGATCCCCTTTTCTTCCGGGCTCATATTGTAAATGAATTCCTCGATTTCATCATAGACGGAGTATTTTGCAATTTTTTCAAACCGGACCTGGAAAAAAGCTTTGAAATTCTTCTTTGCATCATCCAGCAATTTTGTTATTTCCATATACTCTGTTATATCGGTAGATACTACTCTTTCTTTTTCGGCATTCAGATCAACGAATAGTGAATATATATTTTTGTAGAAATTTGGCTCTATTTTGTTCAGTTTTCTGGATTTCCTCTCGGAAAACAGCATGGATTTTATATCCTCCAGGAGCTTGTCATATCTGCTAACATCAATCATTATAATTGCGAATATCATAGCTATTTAAATAGTTATCAGTGTGTACAGCAGGCCATATAATTAATTCAAAATGCCGGTTTTCTAGGATAATTTTTCTATTCATGGATTGAAAAATTCCTTTCTGTAAAATTTATAGGGAATTTCCTCGAATATTCTATGAAATATCTCATCATAATTTTCACATGAATTTTTAATCATTTCACACCTCTTCGGAACAGAGTACACGGGTATGACTTTTCCCGGCTTTTCCTTCTGGTCTGTATAATCTGTTTCAAGCAAAAAATCCTTTCCGGATTCCAGTGCAACCCTCACATTACTCCTGGATGCTATCAGGGATTTGAGTATGCCTCCCGGATAACCCAGATCCACTGAGTTTGCATGGTGTTTCATGACCCTGTCAACGCGGTAATGCCTTTTTATTATATTTTCAATTTTAGCATAGCCATCCGGAGACATATCCTCTGTATGAAGTATCAGCGGTATGTCGTAATCACTGCAAATATCCAGGGCATATTCTAGAATTTTTCCTGAGTCATCATAAACATCCTCATCAACCTGAAAATGTGGAAAACCGATTTCCCCCATGGCATCTGCCCGACCCTCTCTGATCAATCCTGCTGCAAGGTCAATACCTGCCTTCATGGATTCAAGTGGATTCTTTCCGGCAGAACGGAAGAAAAAGTAGTCCAGCGGGTACGGGCCAAGTGTAATAACAGTGTTCAATCCTATTTCAGCAACCTCCCGTGCCACCGCAATGGTTTCTCTGTAAATTTTATTATAATGCATTTCCGGGGAATAAACATAGTCAGGAAAATTAACTATGTTCATGGATGTACCACCGTACCGCCTGAATTCTTCCGCCGCATCAAGAAAATAGCCATTTCTCCTTAAATGCAGAAAATTATCAAATACTGATCTGAATATGGCC
>JAKAAE010000199.1 GCA_021797225.1 Thermoplasmata archaeon
CCAGTGAGATGATACAGGGATCAGTAGACGGAGGAGCTGACAGTACAGCAGGTCTTTCATACCTTCATAATATAAAAAATAGGATAATTACACCATGGAACGATCAGGAATACTTTGCAACGGGACTTGAACTTGTAGTAAGATCATTCAAAGGTAAAAATAGCGGGCAGGAGGCATTGCATTTCGGGATAGGTTCAATGAAGTCAGCAGCTCCCTATGAAACAGGAAAAGAAGCTGCTAAAACAGCTTCTATTACTGATAAAAAAACCTCAATCAATGAAGGGAAATATGAAGTAATATTTTCTCCATATACCATGGGTACAGTACTTTCTTACAACATAGGTTTTCTTTCATATTACAGTATAAATGCAGGGCTCAGCCCATTCATTGACAAAATAGGAGAGAGTATTGCCTCTGAAAATGTAACTATTTACGATGACCCTCTCAATACTAAGGGTATTGGTTCAAGGCCTGTTGACCAGGAAGGTACAGCGACTAAAAAGGTAAATCTTATTGACCATGGAATACTTAAGACTTACTTACATTCTTTCTCAACGGGAAAGTTATCTGGAAATTCCAGTACTGGTAATGCAGGAATAATGGATCCTGTTCCATGGCAGATTCACATGTCCGGTGGAAATAATGATATTGATGACATGATTCACGGAGTTAAGAAGGGGCTATTCATAAATAATTCCTGGTACACAAGATTTCAGGATCAGAGCACAGGAACATTTTCCACCGTGCCACGTGATGGTGTATTTCTCATAGAAAATGGAGAAATAGCAGGTACAGTTTCCGGTATTAGGATTAGTGATTCAATACTGAATATATTACAGAACATTTCGGAGGTCTCAAAGCAGGAAAAATATGTAAAGTGGTGGGATGAAATACACCCGTCTATCATGCCCTATGCACTTATCGAAAATGTAAATATTACAAAGGGTTTTTAATTTTCCTTCATTTTTTCAATAAAATTAAGATAAATATTAAGATATTCCATCCCTTTCTTTATTCCCCTGCTGATTTCCCGTATATTTATCTTATCCAGTTTTTCCTGAATTTCATCACTATGTTTGATACCTATATAGGGCACAACAGATTCTATAACCCTTGAGGAATAACCGGAACCCGCGAATACAGCCTGCATGGCTTCAATGATTGTTTCCAGATTATTATATATATATTCCCTTGCTCCAGGATTTATCGCTGCCAGCATGTAATATCTTAATGAATCCTGTACCTTTATTTTTCTCGTTTTTATAGCTTCCTCTATCAAAGAGAAATTATTTTCGCCGGTAAGCATTGCCATAGCCTGGATAACCTTTACTTTATCCTCATCCTGATTAAATTCCTCCAGTTTATCCAGCATAATCTTTGCATCGTTATGTATAACAGCCATGGAGGTCAGTACAGCAAGCCTCATATTCGGGTCTGTGTCCATAATTGACTTTTCAAATCTTGAAAGCTCCTCTGCATATCCCTTATTTATTATTGCATACCTATTAGCCAGTATACCTCTTGTCAGTGATATATTGATATTTTCGTTTTCTTTTCTATCTCCTAGAACCTTCAATTTAGAGGATAGATATTCCATATTTGCCTTTAAAATATCGGTGCTTTCGGAATAAATGGTATACATAGAAAATAATTCATTTGATATTTCCCTGATTATAAGCGGGTCATTCAATTCCATAAACTTTTCGATCCTGTTCATGTAATCCTTAAATTCTATCTTCCCTGAGAGAAGGAAGGCATGTAAATCATTGACTATTCCGAAAATATCCTTATTGTCGAGTATGGCAATATTTTTTACAATGTTATCGTAGATGGAATCAGAATACATGACACGGTAAAATCCCGTTTCACTATCATTCAGCTTTATAAATCCATTGATGTCATCTATTTCAATGGATTCGGTATCAAAGAGCTGGCTCCTTGTTCCCGACGTATATTTCATTGTGAGTGGGATTTTCCACTGGACATTCTGTTTTTTTCCATTGAGAAGGAATCTATACTGATTCAATTTTATCTTTCCATTATCCTCATTGACTTCTATAACGGGATAACCCACATTCTGTATAAAGGATTCCATTACTCTCCTCACCGGTTGATCTGAAACTTTTGATATGAATTCCCAGAGGTCAGATCCAGATGCATTTTTATATTTAAAATTCTCAAGATAATCATGGATACCTTTTCTAAAAACTTCGTCCCTGACAAAGGCATTGATCATTCTAAGTATACTGCCTCCTTTTCCGTAACTAATCTCATCAAATATCTGTGAAATATCGTCAGGATGTTTTACCTCAACCTCAATGGGGTGTGAGTTTACCAGAGAATCACCTTCTAACGCCCCGGCAGTTTCTCCTATAAGAAAATCGGAAAACATATCGTAATCCGGCTCCAGTTCATTCATGGCCTTGTATGACATAAATGTAGCAAAACTTTCATTGAGCCATAGATCATCCCACCAGTTCATTGTAACAAGGTCTCCGAACCACTGGTGTGCCAGTTCGTGTGCTATTACTTCACCTACTGCCTTTTTAACCGAGGCACCTGTTGATGAGGATACATTTAAATAAATTTCTCTGAACGTTAAGGCACCCCAGTTTTCCATAGCACCAGCTGCAAATTCAGGAACAGCTATTAGATGTTCCTTGGGTAGTGGATAATCTATACCGAAATATTTCTCGTAAAATTCTATGGATTTTTTGGCTATTTCAAGTGGATAGTCAGATTCGGTCAAATGTCCTTTCTGTGCTGCAAGGATGATCTTTTTATCTTTTCCCATATTTATGGATTTCTGGTCAAATTTGCCTACACCCAGATATAACAAATATGTGGACATTACCGGTGTCTGCATGAATTTTACTACTTTCTTG
>JAKAAE010000200.1 GCA_021797225.1 Thermoplasmata archaeon
ATGAAATAGATACAATTGTAATAGGCCATAACAATGGATGGAAGCAGTCTGTAGACATAGGAAAGAAGAATAATCAGAACTTTGTGCAGATTCCATTTAATATGCTTATAAATCAGATCTACTATAAGGGCAAAGAATACGGAATAAATGTAGTCAAGCAGGAAGAGAGTTATACATCTAAATGTTCATTCCTGGATAATGAAACCATAGAAGAACATGAAACATATCTTGGAAAAAGAATAAAGAGGGGAATATTTAAATCTTCAAATGGCACATTGATACATGCAGATTTACATGCATCATACAATATAATGAAAAAAGCAATCCCTGAAGCATTTGTGGACGGGATAGAGGGTATTGGGTTATATCCAGGAAGTTTAAGCATAAAAGAGATGATAACTTCCAAAGGTGGATGTTAACATAGTTAACAGAAACCATAACCTAACGATTTTCATGAAATGATTTCAATAGAAAGGAATTATTCCTCATTTGATTATGCCACACCAGAATCAGATAAGGCATTTCTGGAACGAATTGAGGTCAATTATATAAGGCATAACCTTACAAAGTACGACACTGCACTTGAAACCATGGCTGGAAGAATCGGTGTCCATGAGGCAGTCGTTAAAATCAAGTTCATGCTCTTGGATGCAATAGCAGAAAAATATCCCTATCTTGCAGATGAATGCCAGAACCAGAAGAACAGAATAAATTCAATGATTCAGGACAATTAGTTGTACAACTTTGATAATAATGTATATTACAAATTAATAGTAAGTTTTAAGTAAAATTTTATATCACTTTAATAATGTTAGCTGATGAAAATGATTGTGTTGAGGTGTCTGGTCTTATAAAAAATTATAAAAACTTTACAGCACTCAATAATATTACATTCAATATCAAGTGCGGTGAAAAGTATTCTCTTCTAGGTCCCAACGGCGCAGGAAAATCAACGACACTCAAAATACTTGCAGGTCTTCTAAAACCTGATTCAGGGTTTGTAAAGATCGGCGGGCAGGATCCTACCACTGTAGAGGCCAAAAAATATATCGGATATTTGCCCGAAGATGCATATCCATACCCAAATCTATCTGTAATTTCAAACCTTGAATATATAGGTGCAATAAGAGGAGTGCAGAATCTCGCTGACAGAATCGATGAACTCATCAACGGACTCGACTTGAGAGATTATGTCAATAATAAAGTTATGACATTGTCCCGCGGAAACAGGCAGAAAGTTTCTGTAGCATTAGCTATAATACATAATCCGAAAATTGTTTTACTGGATGAGCCGCTGAATTACCTTGATATTCCTACACAGAAGAAGGTCATAACAATGCTGGAAAAATTAAATGCCACCATACTGGTATCGACACATATAATGGAAATTGCCGAAAGGCTCTCACAGAATATTATTATAATAAATCATGGAAAGATAACATGGACTGGAACAATGGATCAGTTAAAAAGTATGATTACCGGGGATGAAAGCATAGAGGATGTTGTTGAGAAGTTGATGATCGATGTTTTCTAAAATTTTGAAACTGGTAATATCCACCAGGTACACAAAATCATATCTTATTGCAATGGGATTAATGCTTATTTATTCTATTCTTTTGCTATCAATATCCCGTAGTTCCTTTGATATTTATTATAGATATATATTCATTGCATTAGTCGCTTTTTTTATCATAGGTTTCGGCTATACAGGCACTATACCAGTTCAGAAATCAGACATGGATTTCCTATTTGTCTCTTCAATAAAAAGACGAGATTTTGCCTCTGTTCTTTTTATTTCGTCCTACTTATTCCAGGGATTAATATTTTTATTCCTCGCATTTGTCCTTGGTTCTGAAATAATCGTATCCAGCCCGGATAAAATAGTTGTAATACTTGATCTCTTTGTGTTGAGCATCTTCATAACGTCATTTGTTGTATTGATGACCCGGTTCAGCGAAGCGGTCAAATTGTTGCTGAGCATTCTTATAGCACTTTGCTTCGTTTCCGCTCTTGTAACTCCATATTCACCGGCGGCCTTCATGTTCGGACATGTATTCAGTGGAACAATTATAATGGTGATTTCAACTATAGTTGCAGGGATTTTGGCTTCAAAGGTATTAATGAAAGCCGATGTAGGAATGACCCGTGTAATAGGAAGCAGAAGGTCAAGAAAAAGTGATTCAACAGAAAAAAATAATATCTCATTTATAGGTCTAACTCCAGAGAACGCAATAATTAAAAACAATTTCAATTTTCTTTCCTTTGTTTCAAAGACTTCCGGATCTTCCCTCAACGGAAGAAGTTCAAAAGTAAAATATCTCGCCATCATTGGAATCATAATTGCAGTTATTATGGTTGTAATAGTTATAAAAGAGGCCACAAGTAGGTTTAACCTGATTTTTATTGAGATATTCTTTGCTGTTTATGCTTCTTCATTTATTCCCATGTTCATGAGTCAGGGGGCGCTATCCATGGAGAGAGGATGGCTATCATTCACGGCTATTGACCCAGCAATATATATGAAAAATCTAATAATTGGAAAAGTTATGCAGGCATTAGTTTTACTTCTTCCATCTGCAATAATATTTGCCGGATTGTCCCTAATATATAAAACAACCCTGTACAGCATTTCGGTTATTGAACTGGTAATAATTCCCGGGGTCCTGATCCTTATGATATATCTGTCATTCTTTATCGGAATTATGCAGATAAAGGATCCTGAATTTATGACACCCAATAGAAATCT
>JAKAAE010000201.1 GCA_021797225.1 Thermoplasmata archaeon
GTTCCATGGAACTATTTGAAATAGGTTTCAGGGAGAATTATCTCATTTGTTACTCCTTTTCTCTGCTTCAATATTACCCCTTTGTTTTCCAGGGAGGTGATAGCTCTTGAAGCTGATGCTTTGGAGATATCGGACGAGGCAACAATAGCACTCTGAAGCATAGCATTATTGTGTTTCATAAGAAGATCAATAATATCAAGTTCGGTCTGGGAAAAAAACTCTGTTGTAAGTATTTCTTTTCCCGGAGGTTTTTCAATATTTTTCCCGGATTCTGGCCGCGGTATCAGGATAATTTTTTCCTTACCTTGAGATATAAACAAGGGGTAGATATGTATAATGCCTCTCAGGGAAACTGCCAGAATTACAATATTTATTGATATGATGATGAAGATAAGATAGAAATAATATGATAATAATCTGTATCCCAGGAGTACAACAGTTGTCATTATTGTAATAGAAATCATTATTATTATGAGCGAAAGAAAGAGTGAAATAACGTAAAAAGCTGCGGATTTCATAATTGAGGGTTCGTTTATTTTTTTTATATCCTCATCATGAGGCTGTTTTTTATTTGCCATGCAGTACTTACCTCTATTCTTTTTTTTCTTTTTTACTTTCCATTTGTTTATTTGTTTACGTGCTTACCATGTTAATGACTATGGTTTCATGTTTGATACATTAAACTGTTCTTACATATATTAAGCATATTTATGCTTTATCTGATAGTGGAACAGGTTATCATAGATTTTAGGATAACACATAGCGGCTTGCTATTATTATCCTGTGGGAACAACAGAATCATTTTGCATGTATAAGATTTTCCTATTTTCGAATAAGTAATCTATCCTGAATTCCAGTACAGGCTCAGGATTATTAAAGTATTAATAATAATTTATAATTTAATCAATTTCCCGGCTATCATTTTTTGGTTAGTTCAATGGCCCGTTTTTTTGGGATAAAATACCCGGATGTAACAGAACATTGACAGCAAAATATTCATGTATTATCATAACTGTGTATTCACAGATTCGTTGTATTCATTATAGGAATAACCTTCAGTATCATTTTCTGTATTGTATTTTCGGGCTTATATCCATTATTACTGTACAATATGGTCTTTTTATTCATGAAAATTATGTTTAAACCTTTATTTCCACCTGTAATTATTTTCCATGTTGCATAATTTTAAATATACATTACTATTTGCATTTTGTGTCAGTATCTATTCTCTACGGTGAAAATATAAGCAGAGACTTTACAGAGGAATTCAATTTTATTGAGAAGCTTTTTTCAGTTCACAGTGAAGCTGTTTGGGATGGCAATGCTTGTATAAACAAGGTCGGGGATAGCAAGAATACTCAGGAATTGAGCAAATATTTTCCTCCGGGAACATTCAAGGATGGGCAGGAAACAAGATATATCCATTCAACGGGTAAGTCTTCCGTGGAAATACTGCAATCAAGGCTCGGAGTAAAGATCCCCATGGTTGCCGGTGTAGTATATCCCGATGATGGTAATATCAATGAAGTTATCAGTGGCATTCTGAATTCCGGTAGAAAAGCCCTTGTATATGGTGGTGGGACCAATGTATCCGGCTGTTTTAGAATAAATTCTACCGATGAGGTGATAGCAATAGACACCTCAAAATTAAATAAAATTTCTGTAAATGGTAAAGTTATCACTGCCGGATCCGGAATCATGGGGCCTGATCTTGAAAAAACTGCAAACTCTTACGGCCTGACATGCGGAAATTTCCCTGAATCTTTCAATTATTCAACCCTTGGTGGATGGATCGCAACCATGGAAAATGGGCAGGAATCCAACCAGTACGGCGGAATAGAAAATTCAGTAATATCAGTTCGTGTTATAACCTCCCATGGAGAGATATACGATAATACGGTTCCCAGGGAAGCGGCAGGTTTGCAGCTTAAATCCGCCATGATCGGAAGTGAGGGCAAATATGGCATGATTCTGGATGCCCATATCAAGGGTTTCAAACAGCCGGCTAAAAGATATTTTCACTCTTACTTTTTCAAAACCTTCCAGGAAGGGATAGAAGCTATCAGAAATATGAACAGTTATCCTACGGTCTTGAGACTTTCCGATAAAACAGAAACAATGATCGCGTTGATGTCTGGAAAGAGTACGGGAATGAAAAAAATATTTCTGGATTACCTCGGTATGCGTGGCGTCAGAAATGGTGCTATGATGGTAATGGTAAACAATGATATCCCGTTCAGGGAAAAGCCGGGTGGAGGAATTGCTTCAACACCACTTCCTGCAAAAATGTGGGAAGAAGACAGGTACAACAGGCCTGCACTGGCAAACATACTCTGGAAACACGGGTATATACCTGATACACTGGAGACATCCTGCCAGTGGGATAAAATTACAGAACTTTATAATAATACTGTGGAGTCGTTCAGGGACGCTGAAAGGGAAAAGGGTTTCAGGGGTATTATAATGGCACATATTTCACATATTTACCATACCGGGGCGTGTATATATTTTACATATATAATTAGGTCTGAAAATTCCCTGGAAGACCTTTTATTCGTCAGGAAAACTATCATGAATAGCATTTTAAAGAACGGAGGTGCAATCACCGATCATCACGGATCAGGAACACTCTTCAGCACATATAAAAATCCGGATAAGGTGAAAATGCAGAATATGCTGAACGATGAATTATTTTCAGGGTGGCAGGATGGACAGTGAATTTTCATCTTCTACAAGGA
>JAKAAE010000031.1 GCA_021797225.1 Thermoplasmata archaeon
TACAATATTTAACTTAAAAATACCTTAAATACAAATTGGGCTATCAACAACAATTCTATATATTTATATAGAATGTTGATTATTTATATCTCTTTGATTGTGTTTAACTTATAATGACCATGACCATATCAATGCACCATTCCATAAGTTCAGGGGAACTAATATGGCATACAGGTTTGCAACACTGGAATCTGTTAAGAATGGTGAGAGATTGACATTGTCCATAATGAAGAGAAATCAGCTGGATGGAATTGACAGTGCAGATGAGGTTGATTGCCTTATCAGGCACGCAATGTCCCCTGGAATTGCCATAAATACAGTTTTAATGGACCGTGGGTACCTGAATGCAGGTGTTATGGGAAGGGTGAATCCCTTAAGCTGAAATACATAATACCTGCAAAGGATAACAGGAAGACCATTAAATATAAGAAGATGGAGATGGAACACTGTGATAATGGAATATCATATCTTATTATAAATGATAAAATATCATCCGGAAAGGAATCAGCAGAAACAGAATTTGTTCATATAGTATATTATCCTGACAGGAAGAGGCATGACTTCTCCTTTTACACAAATATAAATGTAAATAAAGGCAATGTAAGGGAAATAGCTGAAACATACAGGGAGAGATGGGGAATAGAGAACGGATACCTGGAGAAGAAGGATGTAAAGGAGAGGACACATTCACCTGATATGGGCGTAAGGCACTTTCTATTCTACCTCTCAGTGCTGGTCTACAATATGTGGGTTCTTCTTAATCTTATTAGAAGAACAGCAGGCTATGGATGGATTACCCTCATGGACTTTATCATCTCCATGGGCAGGGGTAAATTGAATATAATTATGAAGGGCAATGGATGATCAACAGTTAAGGCCAATAAGTTACAGGCATTCGATGTGCATTGATAGCTTCAGCCATGGAGCTAAAGTATGTTTCTCCTGATGTTCCAGCAAAATATACGATTATATGTTATTTATAGTACTACAGTTATGGCAATTAATGCATCTAATGGATGGAATAACATGATGTTTTCATGTTAAAGGGCTGTATTACATCATCAGCTTTAACACATGCGGAGAGTCTGTATAGCAACAAATATTTAATTATAAAATTTGAATACCATGAATCTATCAGAAGGTAAAAGAGATGAATAAGTACTCGTTAAAGGATGGTGAAATAGAGATTACAAATCAATTCCCTGACGGCCACATGGAAGAGTTTATCCGGAGTGCCAGTGACAGTGAGATGGCTTTCCAGTTGATGACGCATAGCTTTCCCTATCCATACACTGAGGAGGATGCACTTGCATTTATCCATAAGAACCGTGAATCAGGAAGTGAAATGTTTGAGATAGATTTTTATATTATGTACATGAACAGATTGGTAGGTGTTATCGGGCTGTCTGACATAGATTGTGAAAATTCACGGGCACATATAGGATACTGGATAGCAAAAGATTGCAGGAATAAGGGGATAGGCAGGAAGGCACTTGGGCTTACAGTACAGTTCTCACGGGAAAAATTAAAATTAAAGACCCTCTACACAACAGTGTTGACGTCAAACATCCCATCAATAATTATACTCACTGTGAATGGGTTCACAATGGATGGCTTTTCCAGGTATCGTTTTAGATATGAGAATAAATTTTATTCTGCTTTTACTTTTTCTTTACTGCTGTAATATTTAGTGGTTCTACTAAATTTATGAAAAACCTTGTTATTACTGGTAATCTAAAAAATCTCTATTTAAAAATAATTCTATTTATGACAATATTTATAAACAATAATTCTATAAGTGCTTTCATATGACGAAATACGTTTTAGTTTCGGACTCTACCTTGAGTTACGACTACAGAAATTTCCCGTTGCTGGACTTTTTACCGTGCGCTCCGGGAAGCAAGGTACCCGGAAAGGTTTACAGATTCCTGAGAGGTCCATCCCCTGAGGCATTACCAAATGGCGAGGCAAAAAACGCACCATATGCAATAAGAAAAATAGAAGCAGGGCTTTTAAGGGATAACCCAAAAAAGGACGTTGCAGTTGCCCATATGGATTATCTTTCAAATTTTATCACAGATGATACGGAAATAATAGGCGTATCCACAATGGACCCGCTTGGTATAGGTCCGACAACAATGTCATATGCCGCATTATTCGGAGGGGCACTTGATTCATGGGTAAGGCGTGAGTGGGATATACTCATGGAGAGGATCAATCAAATAAGAAAGGGTAAGAAGGCCAAACTTGTTGTTGGCGGACCCGGTGTGTGGGAATTTACAGTTTTAAGAGATGAAATTGACAAATACCACTTTGATTATGTAGTTTCCGGAGAGATGGATGATATAATATCAGATCTTTTCCGTGGCATAGAGCATGATGATATTGATAAAAATATGTTCACAAGGGGGTACATGACATACGATGACCATTTCAGAAGAGTTGTAAAAAACGATGACCTATTTGTTGGCAGGGGAACAGGAATAAGAGCATATCCGGCACTAGAGGATATACCTGAAATTGTCAATCCCGCAACAAAGGGAATGGTAGAGGTCATGAGAGGTTGCGGTGTTGGATGTGATTTCTGTGAGGTTACACTGAGGCCTCTGAGATATTACTCACTGGACAGAATAAAGAAAGAAATAGAAGTAAACGTAAAGGGTGGAAATGACCATGCATGGCTTCATTCAGATGAAATATTTGAATACAAGCATGAAAAGATGTTTACTCCCAATCAGGATGAATTGGTTGACCTGATGAATACAGTAATGTCTATAAAGGGGGTAACGGGATCAAATCCCACACATGGAAGAATATCAATACCTGCTGCATTCCCCGATCTTATAAAAAAGCTAAGTGAAATACTGAAGGCTGGGCCTGATAACTGGATAGGCATCCAGACCGGAGTTGAAACGGGAAGCGATTCGCTTGCATTAAAGCATATGCCCAATAAAACGATGCCACTGAGAATAGGTCCTGATGGGTCTTTTCATGAGATCGTCTGGGAAGGTGTCTACAATGAAACTAAGTACTATTGGAGATCGGCTTTTACCATACAGGTCGGACAGCAGGAGGAAACCGACGAGGATAACTGGGACTCTATTGCGATGATTAACCAACTCAGCCATTCATATGTTGATGGAAGACCTTTTGAATTTACAGTTACACCATTAGTTAATGTGCCGCTTGGAAGGATAAAATCCAGAAGTCTGAACTCAATGCTGAACACTACACAGCTCGGCGTTTATTATGCATCCTACAGGCATCTTGCAAAAATGGCAACCAGAGACGGATTCCGTGATACCCATGGAAATATATTTTCACGTGCAGGTACAGGGACAATTCTCAGCGTCGGTGGAGAATTAATGCTCAAGATGGTTGAGAAAATAGCCAGAAAGAATGGTGTTGATATAGATAAAGTAAAGAAATGGGGAATAGAAAATTCAAAGGAAATTTCCTCACTGAGTATGCTCTCTAGAGCATAAATCTTTAAAGTATTTATAGATAATTTTTATACACTGCCATGGTAAATTACAATTTTTTGAAAAAAATTCTTGTTGTTGGTGAAAAAAATCTTTTATCGAGACTTTCAGAATATCCATTGATGGGAATAGAAAATTCTTCCAGTTTAATTTCAATGCTTAAAAATGCCCCCGCCAATATTGAAGCATATAATGAAAAAGTCAGAACCATGGAAAAGAAAGGGGATGAAATGAACATAGATTTTAGGCATGAGGTTACAAGCGGTGCCATAAGCTCAAGTTTAATGGATAATCTGCTGGACCTTATAGAGAAATGTGATGATATACTGGATAAAACATATTTTGTGAGCAGAGAATTGAATAGATTCAATATAAATTATAATATGTCTCCTGATGAAAAGGCTATACGTGATCATGCATACACTAATTTCATCGACATACTTGAATCCAATAAAAAAGCATTGGATTATGTTCATAGTATATTGAATGAAAACGATCTGGGCAAAATGAGATCTGATAGAAGAAACATAGAGGCAATAGAAGAACAGGTGGATGAAATCAAGGATGATATAATAGATTATACGTATAAAAATTCTGGAAAAATGTCATATCTTGTATTCGAACACTTGAACACGCTTGCACATAAACTGGATGATTTACTGGATGATTGTGAGGATATTTCAGACCTTGTATTCACCATAATGCTTGCGGTGACAAGTTGATATTTTTTATTTTTTCGCTCATACTAACATTCTTCCTCACGCTTCTTGTTTCGGGAAATAATCTTTCCGCAGCGGTAGGAACACTAATAGGTTCAAGAATAGTGGAAAGATATGCTGGAATTTTGATTGGTTCTACGGGTTTTTTCATGGGTCTTATAATTGAGGGAAGATTCCTTCATGGCGCATCTCTTTCTCTGATACCGCATTCATATTTCTATATCACATATGCATTTCTTATTTCATTTCTTATATTTCTTTTTGCGAATATAGGAAGGGCACCTCTATCGCTGACAATGGCACTTGCAGGTACTGCTCTTGGTATAGATATCCGCATTCGCTATCCCGTCGATTATAATTTTGTTCTTCTCATGATTACCTTCTGGGTAATAGCGCCTATTATTTCCATAATTGTTTCATATATAACGGAACGCGAAGTTTTTCACAGAAATTTCAAGAATGTCTGGGGTGTTGCAAAATGGCTTAAGTTCTTAATAATTGTTTCATCATTTTTAACAGCCTTTACCCTGGGAGCGAATACACTTGGATTCATAGCAAATGTGGAGGGTTTTAATGTTACAACCATTTTAATTATGACTTTTGCAATATTTGCAGGATCCCTATTCTTCAGCAGCGGAGTAATAAAAAGGGTGGGGGAGGAAATGTACTCTATGAGGTATTCAAACGCGCTGGTTTCACTGGTTGTGTCATCCCTGCTTGTTGAAATTGCTACACTATTTGCTGTACCGCTTTCAAATACCCAAACACTGACATCCAGTGTTTTCGGTGTTGGCATTTCCTATAAATACAAGGCCATTTATATGAAGCCATTTTTTATTATTATTCTGACATGGATATTATCACCGTCACTGGGATTTATACTTGGGTATATGGTCTGACTACAGTCCATGTGTCAGGTTATCAATTCTTCCTCCATCCACAACAAGTACCTGCCCATCCATATATTCAGATTCATTGCTGGCAAGGAATAAAGCTGCATCTGCTATATTTTCCGGTTTACCTGTCATATTGAGTTCAGTTCTCGATCTGAATGACTGCCTGAGCTTCTCTGCTTCTTCAGGACTCTTGCCACCAAGGGTCATATCTGATTCTATCCATCCAGGTGCAATGGCATTTACTCTAACATGCCATTCCATCAAATCAAATGCAAGCCTCTTTGTCAACATAGCAATTGCAGCCTTCGTCATTGAATAAATCGTAGTTCCCTTAGCTGCTGTGCCCACACCGGCATTTGATGACATATTAATTATTATGCCATGATTTTTCTTGAGATCGTTCAAACAGTTTTTCACAGTGTATATTGGTCCCATGAGATTTATATCGAATATTTTCCTCACCTTTTCTTCGTCAAACTCATCCCATGAAAATGAGCTGAGTATACCTGCATTGTTTACCAGAATATCTATGGTGCCCATCTTCTCATGTATATCTTTTATCATACGCTCGACTGAAGCATGATCTGATACATCGGCCTGAAAAATTTCTGAACCGGGAAGATCCTTTCTCAATTTTTCTGCAGATTCCCTGTCTCTATTGTAATTTATAGCTATCCTTGCACCCTCCTCTGTAAATTTCCTTGCTATTGCACTACCAAGACCTCTTGAAGATCCTGTTATCAATACTATTTTATTATCAAGTTTTGCCATAATTAATAATATTGCCACCGTATAAAAATATGGTGCAAACCTGAAATTACATCGGTAACTTTTCTAGTAAATGTTAAATATTCTTATTAAATTGGTAAATAATGATCAACAATTATGAGGCCGTCTATAAAAAGCAGCATTACGGGCTGGTTGGGAGTCATTCTGCTGTAAAGGTTTGCCACTGGACGAAAAGTGAATTACTCGGTAAGGCCCCATGTTATAAAAACACATTTTATGGAATAAAATCACATCAGTGCGTACAGATGACCCCTGCACTGAATTCGTGCTCTGAGAACTGCGATTTTTGCTGGAGATTCCAGGGATTTGATTCCATGCATATAAATGAGGAAGATGATCCGGAATTCATACTGGAAGAGAGCATCAAAGCTCATCTCAAACTCATATCCGGCTTCAAGGGAAATCCCAAGGTAAAGAAAGAATTGTTTGAGGAGGCATCGCATCCGAGACATATGGCTATATCCCTGACAGGAGAACCCACGCTTTACACCAGGCTTGGTGAGCTAATAGAAGCGGCTACCAGGAGAGGAATAACAACATTTGTTGTAACAAATGGAACCATGCCTAAGGTACTTGAGAATTTAAATCCGTTGCCTACTCAGTTATATGTGACCGTTGCAGGGCCTAATAAAGAGGTTTTCAATGATGTATTACATCCTGCCATAGGAAATGCATGGGAAAACTTCAATAAAACAATTGATCTACTGCCATCCCTGGATACCAGAACGGTAATAAGGCATACCATGGTAAAAAATATTAATTTCCCGTATTATGATGAGTATGAAACTATAGACAGACGTGCCGATCCGGATTTCATAGAATCAAAGGGATATGTCCATGTAGGGCAGTCAGCAGGGAGATTATCATACGAGAACATGCCAACACATGATGAAATCCTGGAATTTTCCGGTGAACTCGCCCGAAGGCTTGGGTATGTTGAATATGCCGATAGATTTGAGAGCAGGGTAGCCATGATAGCAAAAAATCCAGAAATCGCTAAAATAAATGTTGATGAAGAAATACAAAAAACTCTCAATAAACTTGAAATAAAGAGAAAATGAGCATTGGCATATCTATTTTATATCTATTTTCTTTAATTTTTTTACCGGTTCTGCAGGTGATACATTGTTGTTAAGCATCCTGGAACCGAACCTTAAAAGCTCAAGTCCACCATCAAAAAACTTTTTGCCTTCCTGGAGGGCAGTTCCAACAATACGTGGTACCTCTATATTTATCTGTATTACTGTTTTTTTATCCATATCCAGTAATTAACTTAATGTTATATATAGATAACCGTTTTTGAGTTCTGCCCCTGTAGGTTGCATATTGGCCATGGTCTGTGGAAGATAAAGTATACGTTTCCAGTTTTTTACCTCAACAATAAGTTCACCGGCTCTATTAAACAGATTCAGATTTTCTTTATCTGCAAATGGAAGCTTCATTTTGACCATGGTTTTGCCATTCTCTCTTGTGAATTCTATTGGTTTCCCCTTATAAAAGACGGAATATGGGTCTTCTGACCCGTAAAGGTCATGGGCAAATTTGAGCACTTTCTCCTGGCCCATGAGTTCATAGTTTTGCAGGTAGCTTTTAAAAACCTTTATTTCTGGAAACGAGGCGTCAAGTTCTCCAATTATTTGTGCCTGTGTTTCCCTCCAGTTGCTGAAGAAATCGCCAGTATTTTCCGGATATATTTTATTTGCTATTATTGCATCCACAGGGTATCCATAGAGAAGCAAATATGTAAACGCACGCTTGGTTTCATTGAAGGACATCTGATCAGCGTTGGTTACCAGCCTTATGGAGGTGATATCCGGATCTTCCAGAATTTTATGTATTTCTCCCAGGTCATCGTAAAGTGTTTCTGCACTCTTGAATACCTTGTCATTAGGCATGGGTATACCAGTGAAAGGCCGCATTATGGGTCTGGCTATTTTGGCAGCAGTCCTGCTTATGGGAAATACCTTTTCCATGTACCAGCGCATAACCTCGGGAAATGAAAGCATCCTCAATGCCTCTCCTGTCGGGGCACTGTCCACAACAATTACATCGTATTCATTGTTCTTTATATAATCATTTATGTACAGCAAATATGTGGCTTCCTCAAAACCTGGAAGTATAGCTATTTCATCTGCTGAAATAGGATCGAGGCCCTGGTACTGGAATAGGGCTGTCAGGTACTCCCTGAGATCCTTCCAGTGTGATTCTATTGCATCGTTTATATTTATTTCCTGAGCATATAGATTCTCTGAAATCTTTGTAGCTTGAGATTTAATTTCTGTATTTAGAGAATCACTGAGGCTATGAGCAGGATCTGTTGACATCACTATGGTTTTCCTGTTGTTTTTTGCCAGCATTGACGCTGTAGATGCTGCAACACTTGTCTTGCCAACTCCACCTTTTCCTGTATACAATAATACCCTTGTCATTATATCACTCCTGATTCATTAATTCTATCCACCACAATAAGTGCCAAGTCCATTAATAGACCCAGGTCTTCTGATCTGCCTATACCGTTTAAATTTTCTACTGATCTGAGAATATAGTCCTTTGCTATCTTGAAAGCATATTCCAGAGACCCTGATTTAAAAAGTAAATCCCTGAATTTAATTTTATAATCGGTTTCTTTATATTGACCGTGCAGTATACTTACCAGTATTTTCATATCTGCAGAATCTACATGGGATAAGGCGTGTATTATGGGAAGTGTTATAACGTCATGGTTTAAATCTACCATCGTTGGCTTCCCCATTTCCTTTTCATTGCCAACTATATCCAGTATATCATCTGTAATTTGAAATGCCATGCCCATGTTGAAGGCAAAATCACTTAATTTCTTTCTAACTGTTTTATCCGCCCTGCCGGCTATGGTTGCACCCTCTGCACATGCCGAAAAAAAGTACGCTGTCTTATTTTTTATTATATTGTTATATGTTTCAATACTAAGTGAAAGATTTCCTATATTCAAAGCCTCTATAACCTGACCCTCAGCAAGATGTGAAGACCCATCAGCCATCACTTTTGATACCTCAGGCCCATATCTGGATCCGAGCTCGTATGCCTTTGCAAAAAGATAGTCTCCAACTACTATGGCATTGTCAATACCATCCCGGGAATACAGAGTTTCACGGCCACGTCTGTATTTTGATTTGTCTATTATGTCGTCATGTATGAGACTGGCAGTATGGATTAATTCGTAACCTGCGGCAAGGTCCAGAATTTTTTCGTATGGCTCGTAGCAGGATATTTCATATGACAGTATTGTTAGCAGGGGTCGGAACCTTTTGCCGCCGGCATCAATCGTATATTTTGCCATATCGAACAGATAATTCTGGTCAGTTTTTATGGATTCAAGAAGTCGTGAATTAACCTCATTAATCTTATCCCTGAGACCATACTGCCATTCATAGAAGTTTTTCATCGAAACACCAAGTGATATTTATGTATAGAAAATTATGATTTAAGGTTTTGTAGAAATTTTTTTTACACATTATAAAAATTTATTTTGTAAGTACTATTTCTATGGATGAAACGTTTGAAGGCCCATTTTCTCCTTCTAGCGTTTCTGTATCAAGCTTGATGCTTTCATATGTTGCTGTCTGGATAAATTTATGCTTGGTAATTTCTGCAATATCAACTGCCTTGCTTATGGCTTTTCCTCTTGCTTTTATCACTATTCTATTTATATCAGAATTATTAAACTGAGTCACAATAGCCAGTACATAGTTCATAGTTGGTTTTCTTCCCACAAAGATTATGTTTTCTTCAGACATGTAAATTACCCAATTCTACATTTATTCAGAATATATAATAATATCGTTAAATTTCATTTAAGCCTTACCATTGTATCTGTGTTCAGTACACCACTCATATCTCTGATTTTATCTACCTCCATATTTAATTCATCAATTGTACTTTTCAGGATCCTCACAGCAACGTCAATTCTACCGGAAAATTCGTAAACATCCCTGTAAATGTTTTTCAAAAGTTTAATTGTGTTTGTTGCTATTCTTGAATCCAGTTTTATTAAAACTATACCCTCAATAGATATGGCAGTTTCCACGGTAAACTTTTGAATTACACCGGAACTTACCATATTAAATATACGCTTCCTTATGGTTCCCTCTGAAACGTTTAAATTTCTTGCTATCTCCATATTTTTTTCTCTTGAATTTTCCCGCAACATGTCTAAAATCTTAAAATCCATTTCATCCATTTTACTCTATTTCAGTAGATAATTTAAATTTATTTGTACGAATATTTTCCTATCTATAAAGGCCTTTATCAGCTTCAGTTTTCTTTTTTATAGCTTCTTTCGGTACCTTCATGGTTCTTATCATAGGTACTGCATTTATGCCATACTGTGGAAGCCCGGTGTTTGGATCGTTTCCAACTTTCATGATTGACATTATTTCCATTTTAATTTCCAGTACGGCTCCATCATCCAGGGATACCCTTATCCATTTTGGCTCCTCCTCCATTTTAAATCCCATAACAGCATTATTATTTTCATCATCCATAATATCTTAGTGATATATCATATAAATATTATATTATCTCTTCAGGATGCTCTTAAAAAAACTTATTAATCAAAAACATATTACTACCGGAACGCAAGGGTAACTAAGCTTGGCCAAAGGTGTAGGACTTAAGATTCTATCTCGAAGGAGTTCGCGGGTTCAAATCCCGTCCCTTGCATGATTATAAAAGTTCAATGCAGTAACATGCTAGGTTAGTGTTCTCAATTCTTTATTTATATACTTCCGATCCTGTTTTTGTAATATAAAAATAACATTATATAATTACTGGATTATATTATAAGTATGCTATAACGAAAAATGTATATATAGTGATTTTAATTGTAGTATATGGAGAAAGTAAAAATAAGCGGAGTAGACCTTGTTAAATATCTATTAAGCAAATATGGTCCATTGTCCCAGAAGAAATTACAAAAACTTTCTTATTTTGCTGAATATGAATATGTTAAAAAATATGGAAAAAGATTATCTGATCTATCATTCAAGCGTTATTATTTTGGTCCTTATTCTGAAGATATAAAAAACATTGAAGACCTTGAAGAAGATATTATAATTAAAGAACAGGCAGGTACCAATCCTGCAAAGGAATCAGAGCTTATTAATGATGATTTTAAAATAGATAATAAAACCTCAGTTATTATAGATAATCTTATAAAACCATATATTAATAAAAATGGAAAGGAACTTGAGGAACTGGCAGATAAAACGGAGCCTTATATCGATGCAGAAGATTTCGACAATCCTATAGACCTTGACAGCTTTGCATGGTTTTACAGTGAAGTTAATTCTGATGATTTCTGGAAAAATGCCGAAGAAATAGACAAAGAGAATATCCGAAAAGGAATATATGGTAGGCATATAATAAAAGATGATTCTGACATAGATTCTCTATTTTCATGATTTAAATGTGTGATAATTATTCTATTGATTTATCTGCTATAGAAGATTATATACAAAAGGTTAAAGATAAAAATATCAAAGAACAGATTAAAAAGAAAATATATGCGGTGAAGGAAAATCCCTATATCGGTGCCACTAAAACAGGCCGTATCAAAAATTACAGAACAGTAAAAGTAAACAGGCAAAAAATCGTAATACTCTATAGAATAGAGGAAGAAGACTGCATGGCCATATTTATAAAAATTGGCACACATGATGAAGTTTATAATAAAACCTATGGGAAAAGATAAAGGCCATTAAAAATAAATATTATCATTCATCAGATCTGTATTCATGTCTCCTGGCCTTATCCACCAGGTACAATCGATAGGTTATGAAAAAGGCATTTCTCTGCATGGATTTATTCTCATCATTCCAGTTCCTTTCTTCCTCCTTCTAAGAACTGATCCTTCCATTTGTAGAACATTGATACAGCTATTCCATGGTTCCTGCATATCTCTGCTATGGTAATATCAGGATTCTGGAATGATTCCATTATAATATTATACTTCTCCTCACCGGTCCATATTCTTCCAGGCATTTAGATTACCTTGCTAATATATTTATATAAATTATTCTTTATATATATCTATTTAGATTTGCATAGGTTTAAACTATCTATAACTACTAATGAACTACACTTTGGAATTCTGAAGAAGCTTTCAATGAAGGAAATAGTGAAAAACTATAGAGTAGATAACGCTAAAGTGAATAACTATTTAGCGGTGGCATAAAGGAATGTTAAGTATAGGTTTTTCATAGAAGTAAAATAATTACATTATCCAAATTATTTATTTGAATTTAAGAGTAAAACATTTTGACTCAAATTAAGGCTAAGACTATTTATAATAGCCGTATATTGCAATACTTTAATTTCACCTTGGGATTCCTTACATAGTTTATGAATATTTCAATTTTTAGACCTTAGTGGGCATTTTAGCTGTGCCGGATTCCCAGATAACTGACCCCTAACCCAATATGTCAATTTATCAGTGTTTATATTTACTGTTCCATCTTCATTTATTTTCCATATAGTATTCTTATCGTCATATAAGGCTACAGTACATTTCTGTATGCTACCATCAGACCTTATAACATATTCCGAGAACGAGGCGTCATAACACATTATACAAGCATCTCTATACAATGTTAAATGTAATTTCCTCGCTTTTAATGTCAGGGTTGTTATCATATTTTTCACTATCTCAGGATTTTCTATAACCGGTAAATCATTGTCATTTTTCCCACCCAGTTTAGATAGCCCACGTATAAATAACAAAAATCTATCATCATATGCAAAATCCTCTGATAATTTGTCGATGAATTTTGATATACCTTCATAATTATTTTTATTTAAATGTAGCCGAATTATGATTGATGATCTTAAGTTACTATTATGTAGATTCACTAAATTCCGATATATAATTTTGAAAGAGCCATTTCCAACTCTGGTTATCCTGAGTTTATCGTGCAGATCCTGATTTCCATCAAAAGAAATTTGAAAGCGGTTAACTCCCAACTCATTCAATTCATATAACTTCTTTAATGTTAGTAAACTACCATTTGTGGTCATAGATGATATGAGCGTAAAATTGTATTTCTCTGACAAGCGGTGTGAAAATTGCATTATATCTTTTATTATATTATATGCAAGCATGGGCTCTCCTCCAAACCAATCTATGGTTAATTCTTCAAGTGTAGGTGCTCTATTCAATATCTAATTTTTAATACCGTTAAAAGTTTTAGTTTCCATCTTTTTAAGAATAAAATTTTCATAACAATAAACACACCGAAAATTGCATAGCTCGGTAGGCATGATTATTAATATCAGATTTTTATTGTATATCATAAATTTCAGAATAAAATAATATTAATAAAGTATTTCAAGCTCTACGCCACATCTTAAGTTAGCCATTTTCGGGCTTATTGGATCATTCTCTCCATTAATTTCAGAATATTTTATCACACCAAATCTATCAACTTCTATACTCCATTTTATATGTTCTTTCATGTCTATCAAGATATTGATGCGATATATGTATATATAAAGGTTTGTATTTTAGGATTATGCTTAACAATTACGAAAAAATATATATTGCAATTTTTTTGAATTCTTTATTATATGGGGCAGCATTAATTTTCGTTGATTTAATTCTAATTAGAACCGGTTCGATATTGCTGGGGAGTATAACGTTATCTGTATTTTACATACCGGCTATATTTTCATTTATCATAGGGCCATTAACTGATAGCATAAAAAATAAAAAATTA
>JAKAAE010000202.1 GCA_021797225.1 Thermoplasmata archaeon
AAAAGGATAAACAAATTATATGCAGTAAGGAACAGGAAGATAAGGGATGTAATGCATAAGATTTCCAGTGCTGTTATAGTATATGCAAAGAATCTAAAAATAGATACAATTGTAATAGGCCATAACAGTGGATGGAAGCAGGATGTGGATATGGGAAAAAAGAACAACCAGGACTTTGTACAGATCCCTTTTAATACATTAATTAATCAAATATATTATAAAGGACAGGAATACGGAATAAATGTAATAAAACAGGAAGAATCATACACATCCAAATGCTCATTTTTAGATAATGAAAGCATTGAGAAGCATGAAACATATTCAGGCAAAAGGATAAAGAGGGGAGTATTCATGTCAGCAAATGGAATTCTTATGCATGCTGACCTACAGGCTTCCTATAATATAATTAAAAAAGCAATCCCTGAAGCTTTTGCCAACGGGATAGAGGGTATTGGGTTATATCCAAGAAGTTTAAGCATAAAAGAGATGATAACTTCTAAAGAGGTCTGTTAACCATGTTAACAGAAATCGTAACCTTCCAATAATTAATAGATTTTCGATAAGAAATCCTTATCAAAAACTACACAGGAATTACTGATATTTTATGTTCTTCATTATCATCATGAATTAAGCAATCCCGCATATCGAAAAATAAGCCATTTTTTTATGTATTACAAATGTTTTAATATTTCAATAAAATGTTAAAATTTATATCCGTTGTAATAATCATCTGTTACCCGGCTTAGCTCAGTTGGTAGAGCGATGGACTGTAGAGTGTACTACTGCCAGAAAACGCAGTTATCCATAGGTCTCTGGTTCGAATCCGGAAGCCGGGATTTTTTGGCAATATATTGTTAAACAGTGCAAAATTCAGTATTATAAGAAATAAATAACCAAAAATAACATATTTTTGACAAAAATATTATATATATACCGTGTATTATAACATAATGTATGGAATAGCAGACTCTCTGCTTGCACTTCTATTCTTGGGTGTGCTCTTGCTTCTGGCAAAGCTCGGAGAGGAGATATTTGAAAAATTTAAACTTGTCCCCTATGTGGCCGCTATAATTTTCGGGATAATCATTGGCCCAGGGGTACTGGGCTTCATTAATATACTTCCCAACATAACACTCTTCATAGCCCTCGGAATAAACTTTCTCCTTTTTACCGGAGGGGCACTGGAGTTCAAGGGCATTGAAACAAAGAAATTGCTGAAACCGTCTAATATTATAATTGGCATACTTGAATTTATCCTTCCATTCGCATTAATATCATTTGTTGTTTATTATATATTCCACAGCTTCATAGTAGCTCTAGTTGTCGGAATAGTTACCGGGATGAGCAGTGCAGGGCCACTGACGAGACTGCTCAGTGATACCGGGCTGAACAATACCGAGGACGGCAATAAAATTTTTCAGCAGGTTGTAACCATCGAAATATCGGCTGTAATACTTTTCTCATTCCTCAGCGATCTTCACGGTAAGGCAATTACACTTTACATTATACTGAAAATATCTGCTGAACTGATAATTTCACTTGTTGGCATAATACTATTTTCAAGATATGTGCTTACCAGGCTTCTGGCCAAAATCGATTTTAGTTCCAGGGCCCATGAAACCGTTATAGCTGTTATAGTCGGATTTATGCTGCTTCTGGGATTCGTTGGACAGTTATACGGTTTCAATTCTGCAATAGTTGCACTGTTTATGGGAATAATGCTCCGCGATTTTATCGGGGAACGCCCTATGGTTGCCGAAAAAGTATCGACACTGACATATGGATTCTTTGAGCCACTGTTTTTCATAGGTTTAGGACTTTATTTTGTAAGAATAAATTTAACACTCCTGGAGCTGGGATTGGCTGTTTTTATCATAGGTCTCGCGTTCAAGCCTATTGCAGGCCTGGTATCATCCAGATTTATCCACGTAAATCCCATAAAAAACGCTCTGGGTACCTCTGTAAATGGCGGTGTTGATGCTGCCCTGCTCGTTGTAGCCCTCGGCCTGACCCTGGTAGGTAGATATGATTACTCCGTAATTATGATAGCTATCACCCTGCTGACACTGGTAATACCGTTGATGTTCAATATCCGCCACCCTGTTGTACAGGCACAGAAATCAAAATATGTCTGGGAGATGGTCAATGCAGAATTCAAAAATCTCAAGGCATGTGATATTGCCAGTTCCTTCCAGTCTGTTTCTGTAAACAGCAGAAACCCTATCAGTCTGGCATTCAAAATCTGCAATGATCTGAATGCACGTGCTGTGATAGTAACTGATTCTAAATCCAGAGTTCTTGGTGAATTGATGTTAAGTGATATGGTTACTCTGGGGCATAATGAGTTGAGAACTCTTTCTGTTTATGAAGGTAAGATAATTCCTGCGATTAAAGTCCGATGCGATGCCCCAGCCACGCATCTTATAAGCATATTCAGGGAATCTGATCCACCAATTGTTGCAGTTGTGGACAGGAATGGAAAATTTGTGGGCACAATACTGGAGAGGGAAATACTGAAGCATATATCGAGGATACTGGAATCTGATAAATCTTAAAAATATAAGTTCTGGTTCTGTTCTTTAATTATGAATTAAATAACAAAATATATAAACATAAGGTTAATTAGGTAATGTAGAAAATTTAAATATATTATTTGTTATTAAGAAATAATAATTGTTTAGAGGGATTATATGGAAGTATTAAAAACTGGAAC
>JAKAAE010000203.1 GCA_021797225.1 Thermoplasmata archaeon
TATATTATCGTGTTATGAATATAACTCCCATGAAATGCTATCGTTTCGAATTTAAAATTTGTAGTATTATATAGAAGATTAAAATAACCTTTTTATGGGAAAGGTGTACATAGTTGGCTGTGGACCAGGAAATATAGATATGCTCACTGTAGCTGGTGCAAAGATAATAGCCATGGCAGATACCTTAATTTACGACCACCTTATTAATCCAGAGATACTTGATATGGCAAAACCCGGGTGCAATAAAATTTACGTGGGGAAAAAGCCCTATGTTAAAAGAATATCACAGGAAGAAATTAATAAAATATTAGTCAGCGAATCCCTGAAAGGAAATACTGTGGTAAGGCTTAAGGGTGGAGATCCATTTTTATTCGGACGCGGGGGAGAGGAGATCGAGGAACTAATAAGGAATAACATAGAATACAAGATTGTCCCCGGTGTGTCAGCCCTGATTTCTGTGCCTGAATTTGCAGGAATACCACTAACACATAGAAATGTGAACCACGGAGTGATAGTTACCACAGGAAACAGCATTGAGAATCTGAGCATTCCATATTGCCAGAAATCTACATGCAGCATGTACACACTGGTGATTTTCATGGGAGCCTATAATTTGAAAGGCTTAATAGAAAAACTCCTGTTATCGGGCTATAGCAATGATACGCCTGTAGCGGTTATTGAAAATGGAACTTACAACCATCAGAAAACATTCACAGGCACACTGGAGGATATAGATTATACATACAATGGTTCTCCGTCAATTATTGTTGTTGGAAATGTTGTTAATTATCACAGTGATTTTCAGTTTATTGAAAATCGAAAATATTCAGGTAAAATTGTAACGGTATTTTATGATTTTTACCTGCCATCTACGGAATGCCTTGAAAATAAAGGATTTACTGTATATAAAATAAGGGAATCACAAATATTCCGTGAAAAAATAGATGCTAAGTATTTATCGGGGAAAAATATAGCATTTGAGGGCAAATATGTGGAAACGGTTTTGGAATTATTCAAATCCTCCATGTTAGATTTACGAAAGATAGGGGAAATTGCAACTGACCGAATAGGAAAGGAATTACTTAAATCATATGGGATTTTCGATGTCAAAGATATTTCAAAAATAGATAGCTCGTATACAAAACTAGCAGATGGCAAGGGTGATGATGTACCTATAGCAAGGCTTAGAAAGGCTAACTTCAATGATTATATTCAGGATTACATTGAAAAATCTGATCTGATAGTTCTGGCCGGCACATCGAATTCCATTCCAGAGGATATAAAAATCTCCAGAAAAATTCCGGTAATAAGATTGGAGTATCCATATGACAATATGGATGGAAGAATTATGTCGTTCTTTGGAGGGTGTTATGAAGAGAATTAACGTTGTAGGAGTTTTCCCTGGAAGGATACCTATACAAGAGACTATTGAGTGCATAAACGACAGCGATATAATATTCTCCGGCGCCCGTAATATGTATCTTTTTAAAAGTTCTGGTAAGACTATGGTTAAAATTGGAGAATTCAAAAAATTCCAGGAGGATTTGACATCTGCATATAACGCCGGCAAAGTGATAACCGTAATAGCCACTGGAGACCCTCTATTTTATGGTATTGGGAAGTATATTACTGACAACTATAAACCAGATGAGGTTAATATTATTCCCGAAGTCAGTTCAATCCAGGTTGCACTTTCCAAAATTGCACTTGATTCCACGGGGATCTGCACTGTTAGTCTCCATGGAAGGCCATTAAAGGGATTGGCTCAAAAAGTACGCAATAAAAATAAAGTCTGTATATTTACAGACAACATAAATACGCCCCGGATCATAGCAAAATACATGGTAAGGTTTGGGCTGACATCATACAGAGCACATATATTCGAAAACCTAGGATATGAAAACGAGAGAATATCAAGTTTCTCTATAAATGAATTGGTGGATAGAGAATTTGAACCCCTGAATCTTATAATACTTACATCAGAAAACAATTATAAAATATCAATACCGGATGATGATATGTTTGTCAGGTATAAGGGAAATATTACAAAACAGGAAATAAGGAATATTTCACTTTCTGATCTGGAAATAAATGATGGAGAAACGTTATGGGATGTCGGTTCAGGTTCAGGATCTGTAGCAATAGCGGCATCATTCCAGAACTGGAATGGAGATATTTATGCGGTAGAGAAAAGCACGGAACTCTGTGGAAATATACAGACAAATATGGAGATGTGTGCAACCGATATAAATATTATAAATGGAATGGCACCAGATGCACTTCATGATCTTCCTGATCCAGATTGCGTTTTTATAGGGGGTTCTTCAGGCAAAATTATGGACTTAATGGATTATTCATATGCTAGAATGAGAACAAATGGAAGATTAGTTATAAATATAACAACCATTGAAAATTTGGAGAAGGCAATTGATTATATTGAATCCAGAAATTTGAAGGCGGAAATAAGGCAGATAAACATTTCCAAACTTATGCCTGTGTCAAAATACAAAAGATTTGTCCCCATGGATCAGATTTATATTATAAAGGTGGTCAAGAACGAGTAATTTCACTGTTGTCGGTCTTGGGCCTGGAGATCCCGAGCTTGTGACTATGAAGGGA
>JAKAAE010000204.1 GCA_021797225.1 Thermoplasmata archaeon
AATATAATAGACAATGCGGTGGAAATGGAAATAATTCCGAACAAGTACTATCTGGTTCAAAAAGGAATAAACCGTGAACTTATAGATAATCTGGGCGATAATAATATGTGGCTATAAAACATAAATAATCTCCTGTTTCTAATTTTAAAAATACAAAGTTCTACGCCCTTGTGCTGGGTTGAAATCATCGTGATTATATATTTATTCATGATACGCCATAATAATTAAGTTTATATATTTTAGTATTATACTAATTATATGGAATATAATATTACCAGGAAGGAGCGAGACTGCATCGTAGCGCTGTATGAAAATTCCGGTTTTCCATTAAGGTTATTCAATATTGCAGATATTTTAAAAATCAAAGCCCCTACGGCATATGAACTTGTAAAGAGATTGGAATCCAAAAACATAATAAATAAAACCAACGGGATAATAAGTTTGACCACCTATGGCATTTCAATATATGATGAAATTATCATGGCCCACAGGACATTAGAATTAATCCTTACAAAAAGTGGCGTTAACTCTGATACAGCCTGTGAACAGATAGAAAGAATAGACTATCTTATGGATGATGTTTCAGTACAAAAATTATTTAAAAGTCTCGGTCAACCACAGACATGTCCACATGGCAAGCCCATAAAGGTAAATTAATCCTTAAGAATTGCTTTCATTTTTTGTGATAAAAGCAGCGACCCGATTGATAATACTTTCCCCTGCTCTGCTTCAATGACAGACATAGACGCATGCCTTATATCTATTCCAAAACTTTCTTCTTCCTCAAGACCGAGATAGTGTGCAATTGCGCATTTAATTGGAAAAGAATGACTTATAATAATATATCTCCCATTGAATGAATTCAAGAGACCAACCATCCTCTCCTCCTGTGATTTAAATGATTCCATTCCAAGCTCATCACGGGATTTATCAGGTATGTCTACAATCCTTTTTCCGTTATATTCTCCGAAATCAGATTCAATTGCCCTTTCATCCGTTTTTATTTCCAGATTCAGATATTGATTTATTATATTCGCAGTTTCTACGGCTCTCAAGACCGGGCTGGATATGATCCCATCGAATTTAAGTCCCTCCAGCTGCTCACCTGTGAATCTCGCCTGTTCGATACCCTCCTCTGTGAGTCTATACCTATTGAGCTCCCGGGAAAGTATTCCATTTCTATTTGTATAACTCTCTCCGTGCCTGATAAGTACGACATATTTCATAATCAATATATTATTCGGTGGTTTATAATTTTATTGAATTTAAGGCGGTGTATTACAATATATTTCTATATAAAAATGACATAACATACCATGAATAAACTCGCAGGCGAAAACAGTCCATATCTAATAGAGCATTCAGGCAATCCCGTGAACTGGTACCCTTGGGGCGATGAGGCTTTCAACCTGGCAAAGGAGCAGGATAAGCCTGTATTTCTAAGTATAGGATATTCCAGTTGCCATTGGTGCCATGTAATGGAGCAGGAGAGTTTTACTGATAAAGAAGTAGCCGAAAAGATGAATAATACATTTATAAATATAAAGGTTGATCGGGAAGAAAGGCCTGATATAGACAATCTTTACATGACATTCAGCCAGATTATGACCGGTACTGGCGGATGGCCACTCAATCTTATATTGACACCGGACAGGAAACCTGTATTTGCATTTACCTATATACCCAAAATTTCCAGGAATAATATGATAGGCATCATGGAGCTATGTGATAACATTTCATACCTATGGAAAAATAAACGAGATGAACTTGAAAAGAATGGTGATGAGGTCATATCCAGATTAAAAAACATGGAAGGCCAGAAAATCGACATGCCGAGGCCAGACTACAGCAAATATATAAATTCAGCATATAACGCTCTTAAAAAGAATTATGATAAGGACTACGGAGGATTTGGCAGTGCACCAAAGTTCCCCTCTTTCCAGCATCTTATTTTCCTGATGAATTATTATAAAAAAAATGGGGATGATGCAGCACTGGAAATGACTGAAAATACACTTAAAAATATGTATCTAGGAGGAATGTATGATCATATCGGAGGAGGATTCCATAGATACTCCACAGATCCGTTCTTCAGGATTCCTCATTTTGAAAAGATGACATACGATCAGGCAATGGCGATTATTGCATATTCCTATGCATATGACATTACAGGGAAAGAGTTCTACAAGGATACTGCATATGAAATATACAAATTTTTGAAGGAAGAGATGTTTTCCAGGGGATTTTATACCGCAATAGATGCAGATTCTGAAAATCAGGAAGGAAAATTTTATACATGGACTTATGCAGAGCTGAAAAATTCTGCAGGAAAAGATTTCCTTTATGATTTCAATATACTTCCAGAGGGAAATTTTTATGATAACAATTCCCGGCAGTCTGGCAGGAATATACTGTTTATGAACAGGGATATTGCAGGGAATCCCACCAGGTTGCACAGAGAAGAACTGGAAAAACTCAAAAAAGTTCGTGGTACAAGGGTAAAGCCTGCTGTTGACGATAAAATACTTGTCGACATCAATGGGCTCGTCATAAAAGCACTGTCACTTGCATCAATGATTTTCCATGATAAGAGCATGC
>JAKAAE010000205.1 GCA_021797225.1 Thermoplasmata archaeon
AGAGATTTGACTTGAATAATAGGATAATGAATACATCTTTATTCGATTCCTATAAAAATAATCAAAATACTTACTGTAAACACTTTCTGAAAAATTATGGTTTCCGACACTGTGGGTCTTTCTTATTACAGGCCCATCATATCTGGGGTCACTGGAAGGAAAACCAAATTCTATATAATTGATTTTTTCTACAGGTAGTATATCCAGGAATCTACAAAGTTTTGTATTATCTGGATATCCTAGTGTAAAATATGGAATAAGATTTTTCATTGTCTTTCACCAAAAATTGACAGATCAAGCATACCATGTCCGCTGACATTTACAACTATTGTCTTCCCCTCATTTTTATGGGATTTCGCATAATTTATGGCTGTCGCTATTGCATGTCCAGACTCTGGAGCGGCTATAACTCCCTGTGTATTGGCGAATATCCTCAGTGCTTCCTTGACCTGGCTCTCTGTAACCTCATCGCTTTTTATTCTTCCCCTATTTATCAGTAGTGAAAGTGATGGTGACGCACCATGGTATCTTAAACCGCCTGCGTATATTGTAGGAGGGACAAAATCAGCTCCCAGAGAGTACATACGCATCTGTGGCAGAACCCCGGCAGAATCCACCAGATCATACTTATAATCACCCTTTGAGAATTTAGGGACCTCATCGGCTGTTGTGGCTATAATTTCTGTTTCATCACCATCAGGAATAAATGGGAAAGTAAAGCCACCGAAATTGCTTCCACCTCCGACGCAGCCAATTAGAACATCTGCATGCTCACCAATTAATTCCAGCTGCTTCTTTGTTTCCTGCCCTATAACGCTCTGGTGTGTGAGAGCAACGTTCATAACACTGGCTACCATATATCTGTAATCATGGTCAAGCGCATATTCAACTGCCTCGCTTATACCTATTCCCAGTGTACCCGGTGTGTCCGGATGTTCTTTTAAAATTTTTCTTCCGTATTCCGTCAGTGTTGATGGGCTTGCCACAACATTTCCATTGTAAAGGTTCATCACTGTCTTTCGCAATGGTTTCTGCTCAAAACTTATTCTTACCATGAATATCTGAGCCGGTAATCCATATAGCGATGCAGCCAGTGCAGTAGCCGAACCCCACTGACCTGCTCCAGTTTCAGTTGTTACCCCCTTTACTCCCTCCTTCATAGCGTAATATGCCTGTGGTATTGCAGTATTAATTTTATGGGAACCGGTGGCTGTTGCCCCTTCGTATTTGTAAAATATCTTTCCCCTGTAATCCAAATATTTTTCAAGGTTTTTTGCCCTTATAAGCGGGGTTGGCCGCCCTATCTGCTCATACTGTTCCATGACCTCATCAGGTATTTTTTCATATCTTCTGAATGTGAATTCTTGCTTCAAAACCTCCCTCGGAAGTATTTTATTTAATAAATTTATGGATGAGATTTCCTGCTTAGAATCCCTGGGCGGGGCAAGGGGCTCAGGTAGATCTGGAACAACGTTATACCAATTTTCAGGCATTATATCTCTATTGACTGCTGTAATCATAATATGTGAATTGATACATATTATTTAAGCATTATTGAATATAATAACAGTATTAAAATAAATATAAAGAGAAGCACAGTACACTCAAAATTTTTAGGCATTGAAGTTATTCCGGGACAGCAAAATAAGGATGAAACGTCCCGAATCCATAAATGTTAAAATAAAAACTTCATAATACTCAATACCAATTTCCATAATGTGCAATTTTTATGGCAATTCTTTCCGATGGCGAAATCAGACTGAGACCTGTTAATTTAAAGGATGATATGAATTCATTCCTCGCATGGTACGGTTCACCTGAAGTTATTCATTATTCAGAGGGGCCAAACGTAAAGCCTTATGGAAAAGATGTAATAGAAAGAATGTTCAAAGTGTTATCCGAGATAGGTGAAGGTTTCGGTTTCTGTTAACCATGTTAACATCCACCTTTGGAAGTTATCATCTCCTTGATGCTTAAACTTCCCGGATACAACCCAATACCCTCTATCCCATCAAATGCTTCAGGGATTGCTTTTTTTATTATATTGTATGATGCGTTCAAGTCTGCATGTATTAATGTGCCATTTGAAGATTTGAATATTCCCCTCTTTATCCTCTTTCCAAGATATGTTTCATGTTCTTCTATAGTTTCATTATCCAGAAATGAACATTTAGATGTATATGATTCCTCCTGTATTATTACGTTTATATTATGTTCCTGACCCTTATAGTATATTTGATTTATAAGCATGTTAAATGGAATCTGAACAAAGTTCTGGTTGTTCTTCTTGCCTATATCCACAGACTGCTTCCATCCATTGTTATGGCCTATTGCAATGGTATCTATTTCATTGGTTATTGCATATGCTATAACTGCATTCGATATTTTATGCATAACATCCCTTATCTTCCTGTTTCTTACCATGTAGAGATTATCTATTCTTTTTGTATTCTCTTTGTTTTTCCTCTGCCTGTCATTGATAGATTTAAGTTTTGCAAGTTTTTTATTGAAATGCTGGTTTATGGATTTCAGAACACCACCCTTAACAGCAATACCCT
>JAKAAE010000032.1 GCA_021797225.1 Thermoplasmata archaeon
TATATACGTTACAACTCATCCCATGATGGCCGCTTTAAATTTTCTTCCATATTGTATAAATAGATAATAAGCATATAAATATTATTTATCATTATGAATTACAGCTGTTATAAATAATCAGGAGGACAATTATATTTATTTATCCAGTTGCATTATATGTAGAATGGTACAGGGAGAATTTGATCTGGACTTCTTTAGGGATAATAAATTTATTAGGAAACAGTGTTCAGTCTGTTCATCATATTTCTGGACTTCTGATCCAGAGAAAACGACATGCGGAGATCCTGCATGTGAAAGCTATTCATTTATAGGGAGTTCCCCTGTTAAAAGGAAATATTCTATAAATGACATGAGAGAAGAATTTCTCAATTTTTTCAAAAGTGATAATATGAAGCACAAAATTCTTGATTTTTATCCTATTGTTCCACGGTGGCGCGAGGATGTTTTACTGGTAAATGCGTCAATTTACGATTTCCAGCCGCAGGTCACATCAGGAATGGTTCCACCTCCAGGAAATCCTATTGCAATGTCACAGCCCAGTATAAGGATGCTCGATCTGGACCTTGTTGGAAAAACTGGGAGGCATTTAACATCATTCGAAATGCTATGCCATGATGCATTTAATTATGAGGATAAGTACATTTACTGGAAAAATGAGACAGTTGAATACTCATATAGATTTTTAACTGAAAAACTAGGCATCAATGGAACAATAATAACATATAAGGAAAAACCTTGGTTCGGCGGCGGTAATGCAGGCAATGCTGTGGAAGTCTTTGTCCGTGGACTTGAGGTGGCTACACTGGTTTTCATGGATCTGAAAGAAGATCCAGATGGAGATATAACCCTGGATGGTACTAAATATTCACCGATGCCACTGAAAATCGTCGATACAGGGTATGGCCTTGAAAGACTTGTATGGCTCTCAACTGGAACCCCCACAGTATACGAATCAATTTTCCCGAAAACTATAGAATATATATTGGAAAATTCTTCTGTTAGCTGTATTGATAATAACATAATCCAGAAAATATCTGAATTATCTGCTGAAATCGATCCCTATAGGGAGTCAGAGCTACTGAAACAGCTTAATCCATATATGGAGAAAAATAATTTGCCCATGGACAGTGACTTTCTTGAGAGGTTGAAAAAGTTAAGGGCATTATATTCCCTTGCAGATCATACCAAAACCCTGCTTCTGATGTTTTCCGATTATGTAATTCCATCAAATGTAAAGGTTGGCTATCTGGCAAGAATGCTTATAAGGAGATCCCTGAAATTTATTGAGGAAACCGGATTTACGAAGGATTTCATGGAATTAATGGATTTCCAGCATAACGTGTTTTCAGAAATTATCAAAAATTATGATAGGGAATTCATATCAGATATTATATCCATAGAGAAAGAAAAGTACAGTGAAATAACAAAGAATGCGGAAGCAAAGGTGAAGAAATACATAAAATCAGGAAAATTAAATCTGGGAGATGCCATAACACTCTATGAATCAGAGGGCATCAATGAGGAACTCATCATGGATTCTTATAGAAGGATCACCGGGAATAATATGGAACTTCCTGATAATTTTCAGGAAATAGTTATTGCACGGCATGAAAAGAAAACCGAGAAAAAGAAACAGAATGAATATTATCCACCTATTCATACCAGACCGCTTTATTATGATAATACGGAAATAGCTGAATTTACTGCTATTACCCTGTATTCCGGCGATAGAAGGATTATACCCAATCAAACTGCGTTTTATCCTGAGGGAGGAGGTCAGCCATATGACCTTGGCTATTTTATAGCAAATGGTAAAAAGGTGAACGTCACAAATGTCCAGAAGTATGGAGATTCAATAGTGCATTTCCTAGATGGAAACATATCCAAGGACTCCAGAATAAAGGGTGTAATTGATTATGATAGAAGAAGACAGCTCATGATACACCATTCTGCAACCCATCTTCTTCTGGGGATAATGAGGAAATATTTCGGGGACCATATATGGCAGAATGGCGTCAAAAAAGATGTTGACGAATCAAGAATTGATGTGACACATTACAGAAAAATTACCCTGGAAGATATAAAAAATATAGAAAATATGTGCCTTGAGGCCATAGAACAAAATAGAAAAATTACAGTGACCAACATAAGCTGGAACCCTGCAATAGAGAAATATGGTTTCAGACTCTTTGAGGGCGGCGTCCCGGTTTCTTCGAAAATAAGGGTCGTTACAATTGACGGAATAGATTCAGAGGGCTGTGGTGGCACGCATCTGAAAAACACCGGTGAAATAGGCTTTATTAAAATAATGAGGGTAGAAACTGTACAGGAGGGAATACAGAGAATTATATTTTCCGCCGGGCCAGCTGCCCTAAGATATGTGCAGGTTCTTTATGATACTGTAGTAAAAGAACAGGAATACATGAAAGTTGATTTAAAGGATGTCTATAATCATTCACTGAAGATTTTTCACGAAAATCTTGAAAATATTAAACTTATAGATCGTTACAGAAAGGAAAAGATAGAGAGCATCTTAAATGGGAGTTCAGTTCCTGAAATAAATACTATAAGATTATATAACATAAATTTAGATAACGATGGATTTAACTTTTTCATAAAGGATATTTTCAGTAAAAATATAAAGTGCGTGATAATAAACTATGGAAAGGAAATTACGGGAATAGGCATTGAACCCATCGTAGAAAAGCTGGAATCATCTCTTCTAAAATATGGAATATCGCTGCAGGAAAGGATTAGAAATAAAAAACTTTACAGTGCTGCGGCAGATCATGAAATAAGTGAAAAGTTAATAAAGGAGATTTTAGTAGATGCTATAGTATGAAAGATTCTCAGATCATAGAAGAAATCGTTAAAAAATATTACGGCTTCTTGGATGTTGAGAATACTAGGTATTCCATGATATTCCATATAGAAGGTGCCGAAAACGAAAAAACATTTATCTCTCTTCTGGACGATTTGGATAAGGTAGGGTTTACTGCCTTCACAAATGATTTTCCGGACAACCAGATCATTGTTATAAACAATACAAATCTTGGAAGGGAGAGAACTGGAATAAAAACCCTGATGTTTCTGATTTCCATAATAACTCTTGTATATACTGGATATATTTATTCATCGAATTATTATTCTATTGGTTCATTGCGCACAGGTATTTTTTATGGAGTCCTTGTCTATGCCGTCCCTGTCATGGGGATACTTTTAATCAGGGAAGTTGGTAAATATATATCTCTGAGAAAAAACCATATAAAATATAGATTCCCAATTTTTGTCCCTGCCCCCGGTCTGGGAACCCTGGGAATAATAAATTCCAATAAAAGCCAATTCCGTGAATCTAAATCCATGGTGAGGGCTGGCACAGTTTCACTTTTATCCGGCTTTATTGTATCAATTTCACTTATAATGATAGGATCATACACATCAACCATTATACAGTACAGTGCGGCTGTAAATTCTCCTGTATCAGCTCTCAACTTTCCGGTAATTTATCCAGTTATACTGGAACATTTTATCCCTGCCTCACTGGTACCACCACCACTTGCACTAGCAGGATATACGGGCCTCATAACAACAGCTTTAAATGCAATGCCTATCGGGTTTCTCGACGGGGGTATAGTTTTTTCCGCTATTTTGGGAAGGCGCTTTAAATATGTATCGTATGTTGCAATGATCCTGCTAATTCTGGCATCCATACTGTATCCTTACATACTTATTCTTGTCATTCTATTATTTATCCTCGGCATCAGGGGGGCTCTTCCACTGAATAATCTGGTAAAACCTGGTCATTACATTAAATATCTTGCAATAATTGTAATACTTATAATACTGCTCGGATTTGCACCACTCCCAATCCACAATCTCAATAATAGCAGTGTTGCCATTTCAGACACATGTTATGTTATGAATAAACAAGACCCGGCAAATGTTACCGTAAATATAACCGTAAATGAAAAGGGAATTAATGTTATCCCAGTTTTCACTGTGCACCCGGGTAAATTCAAAATTGAGGCGCATAAGAGGGAAAATAGTACTACAGTGCTATATATGCTTGATCTTATAACATATAAATTAAATTATTCTGGGCTTCAACATTTCAACATTACTGTAAATACTGGTACACACATATTCCGTACAATGATAAAAGTGTTTTTTGTGAATCCAATGAAAAATATAGGCGTAAACAATTCAACAAATCCCTTTAATTTAAATGCTTCTCAGGATAAGCCATTCAATTTGACCCTGTACAATAATGGCAGCACTCCGATGATTGTAAATATAACTTCAATTTCCAGCAATATGAAGGTTTATGCAATTATACATAAAAATCTAAATAGTAGCCTCTCTATGGCATCAACTATGAATATTATTATTCCCGCTCATAGCAATGAATCAATAGAAGTTGAGGCACAGACACCGGGAATATGGCAATTAATTATATATGAATCAAGTAACCCGACTCCTTTGATGATAACGATACATATATTGCCAAAACAAAAATCTCCTCCAGTTATAAATTCTCTGGATAATAGCATATGGGCTCCATTTCTGAATCCTTTAAATATCACTTTTTAAGCCGGTATCCACAATCTGTTGATCTATATATTACTAAAAGACTTATTCCATATACTTTCAGGCTTTTTCCATTCTATTTATTATTTCTGAAGAAAATTCAGAACATTTAATCGGAGTTACGCCCTTATTTCCAGCAAGGTCCCCAGGAATCTTATTATCAAGAAATGCAGCTGAAATAGCTTTCTCTATTATACTGGCTGCTGGTTCCCAGCCTATATGATTCAACATAGCGCATCCCGAAAGAATAAATGAAAGGGGGTCAGCAAGATCATATCCAGCCTCAAGCGGTGAAGAGGACAGTACAGCCTCGAAAAGAGCACATTCATCTCCCATGCTTGCACCGTATTCAACGTTAATGGCACCTGTAAGAAAATCAAGTACAAGTCTGCTCAGGGCAGTATCTATAAGTACTATATCAAGAGTTTCCGGTTCCATCAAAAGTTTTTTCATAAATGTCCTTGTCTTAATAATCTCGTAGGCTATCCCATCGTGCCTGCCAAGCTCATCATAACACCACTGCCCGAATTCCGGATTCTCTATATTGTCAATAACAGTTATTTTCCTGTGGTTATGTTTTTTATAGTAATTTACTGCCTGTTTTACTATTTTAACTGTTCTGAATTTACTCTGGCTGACCAAATATATGCCTGAATCGGCTGTTATATTCATATCATAATTATCTGAGAGAAACTTTATCAGGTCATCGGTGCTATCTGAGGAATGATAAAATATATGATTATTGCTGAATGAGCTTCTTATTACTGTAATATTTATATTATCAAACGTTTTGATTAAAACGTGCATTCCCGTTATGTATTTCACCATTCTTAAATTGGTATAAAGTCCCAGGCGCTTTCTGAGTATCGTATTTATGTCCCTGTTATCCGGCATGAGGTTCAATGTCGATTTCATAACCACACACATTCTCTGCATTTCTGTAATTGATTCGTCAGGTATATACGTCCCGAATTTCTCGTATGCTTCATTCCCTATCAATACTTTTCGCCATTCTATGGATTTGTTCCCTCCATAGGCAAGTTCTATGGCGCTGTTGATTACATCAATCATAACTTTCGTGATTTCTGGTCCTATCCCGTCACCTTCTATATATCCCACGGTTAGCATATCTGGAACAACCATGCCTGAATCGTTAAATTTTATATACATTGAGTCCACCATGCATAATTGCATATAATTTTTTTTCATAATATAATGTCACAATTAGAATATTTTTATACCAATCTTACATTATTAAGTATGAGAACAGAAAAAGATGTAATAGGTGAGGTAAAGATTGAAGATAGTATTTATTATGGAATAAATACCCTGAGAGCAAAGAATAATTTTAATATATCAGGAATAAAATCAAGGGATCGTGATCATATAAAGGCCATGGCAACCGTAAAAAAGGGAGCTGCATATGCCAATTTTGCCAGTGGGAAATTAAGCAAGGAATTATATGAAAATATAAGCAGGGCATGTGACAGGCTGATTTCCGGTGAATTTGACGATCAATTTGTTGTTGATGTTTTTCAGGCTGGTGCAGGCACATCTTTCAATATGAATACAAACGAAATACTTGCAAACCTTGTGCTGGAATCACTAAATCATAAAAAGGGCGACTACAGATATGTCCATCCCAATGATGTAATCAATATGAGTCAGTCAACCAACGATATTTATCCTACAATGATGCGTGTGAGCATTATGTTGAAATCACTTAAATTGATCAAAAACACAGAGGCACTTGTAAAGTCATTGAAATCCAAGCATAAAGAATTTGAAAAAATTTACAAAACCGGTAGAACACACCTCCAAGATGCGGTTCGTGTCACACTTGGCGATGAGTTCAATGCATGGGCTTTTGCCGTGGCACGGGATTTGAAGGAATTCGAATCTGCATTGGATTACATACTGGAATTAAACATCGGTGGTACGGCCGTTGGTAATGGTGCTAACACTCCGGAGAATTATAAGGAAAATGCTGTGAAAAAAATATCAGAGGAAACAGGTTTTAACTTCAGGCCAGGCGAAAATCTCATGGGAATCATGCAGTTCATGACAGATTTTTCCAGAGTAATGAATGCTTTGTCCAACATGGCCCTGGATCTGAGCAAAATTTCGGATGATCTCAGACTATTGTATTCCGGCCCTGGTGCAGGACTTCATGAAATTGTTTTGCCGGCAGTTCAGCAGGGATCCTCAATCATGCCGGGGAAGATCAATCCATCCATTGCTGAGGCTATGAATATGATATGCCATTCAATAACCGGATCGCAGCAGGCAGTTAATCTTTCTGTGAAGGCAGGACAGCTTGAACTTAACGTTATGATGCCGCATATAGATTATGAAATATCTAAGTCCATGGAGAGGCTTGCGAATGGAGTAAAAATGCTTGATGAAGAAGCTATACAGGGTATTACTCCGGATCGCAACAAAATAAAGGAAAATATTGAAAGAAGTTTTGGTTCGGCAGCTCTTCTTAATCCATATCTTGGATACGATACAATGGCAAAAATCGTTGAAGAATCCCTGGAAACCGGAAAAAGCATAAAGGATCTAGTTCTGGCAACAGGAAAAATAGATGAAAAGAAATATAATGAGATATTCAACTTTCTCAATTAAAATAATATTTTAATTAATAATGAATATTTTCAGGAGGTATAATGGTATTTTATTATAACATTGATTTAAATATAAAAATAATAATTTTATGGTTATAATCACATGTTAAATTTTATATTCCCACCCATGGATCCTTTTTGAATGCCTTGGATACAACCATTGTATCGTATTTTACAATACCATCCTTTCTGGCAAGGCTATCTTCGAATTCCTGAATGGTTTCAAGATTTAAAAAAAGACCCTGTAATAAAAGCTGGTTCTGTCCTCTTCTCCTGTATAGTGAAAGTATGTTGGGATTTGCCGCAAGTGATTCGGCAATAGAATCTAGCTTATCTCCCTCTGTATCTATTCTTATGCACACCTTTATGCTATTCTCTATTACATGCAGGTCAACCAATGCAGAAAATCCTGTTATGATTTTTCTCCTGACCAGTTCATTTATCCTTCTCCTCACTGTTGCCTCACTGGTATTCAGCATCTTTGCTATCTCAGCATTTGACATTCTGGCGTTATACCTAAGGAAACACATAATCTCCTTATCTAGATCATCAAAAGGTAAAATTGACGGGTCTATATGCCCCCATCTAACGGAAAGGTCACATTCATAATTCTTGCTATCATCTGTTTTCTTTGAATTATTTTCTTCAGTCATAAAATTATATTTTAAAGCAATATATAGCTTTTTTCACATTTTATTTAAAATATATAATTGATAAATATCGAAATTCAATATTAATATGACTATAACCGAATTTTACCTCCACATTCACAAAAAATATATAAAAAAATTATGTATAAAAATTGTTATTAACGTAATTGTAATTAAAAAACACATGAAAATTTACTTCGAATCATACGGATGCACTCTACAAAAATCGGAATCATCATTATATTTAAATAAATTGCTTCAGGATAAAAACAACCAGATGGTAGAAAAGCCAGAGGATGCAGATTTAAGCATCATAGGAACATGTGTTGTAATAAAGCATACAGAGGATAAAATGGTAAAACGTATCTCGTCACTTTCCAGGAATTCAGGCAAAGTGAAGGTGTTAGGATGCCTTGCCACTGTTAATGGAAATACCATAGAATCAGATAATGTAGAGATATTAAAACCCCGTGAATTCAGGAGTTTTTATGAAGGTACGCTTGATAACATAGAAATTAAATCAGATATATATGATGGGATACCAATAAATCAGGGATGTACAGGGAGTTGCAATTTCTGCATATCCCATATAGCCAGAGGAAAATTGCTTTCCAGACCGGTGGATAAAATAGTAAATCAGGTAAACATGGAGCTTGACCGTAATATACGTGAAATCAGGATATCATCACTGGATACAGCTGCATATGGGAAAGATTTAGGTACTGACCTGGCCGATCTTATAAATAATATAGTATCAATTGATCGCAATTTTTATCTACGTGTTGGCATGCTTGAACCCAGGAATGCATATGATATACTTTACAAACTTGTATCAGCATATAATTCACAGAAAGTATTCAAATTTCTTCACATACCTGTCCAGAGTGCTGACGATTCTGTGCTGAGTGCTATGAACCGGGAATATACTATAGAGGAAGCAGAAACCGTATGGAGAAAGTTTATGGACGCATTCCCGGATATGTCAATAGCAACGGATATAATACTGGGATATTATAATGATTCCTGGGAGGGCTTTGAAAAAACTCTTAAATTTATCGAAAATTACAGCCCAGATATTATCAATGTTACCAGGTTTTCCCCCAGACCCTATACAAAAGATTATAATAAAATGCCTCTTAACTCCAATCTTCTTAAGGAGTGGTCTCGGGAAATCATAGACCTGCACCGTATACAGATGGAGAAAAAACTTGATCACTTTCTCGGCCGGGAGGAAAGAGTTATGGTTACTGAGGAGGGCAAAAACGGTACTATGGTTGCCAGGGATATCAATTACCGCCCCGTGGTATTAAATAAAAGTTATCAAAAATATACTGACGTTTACTGTAAAATTATCGGTCATGGAAGCAATTATCTTATTGGAGAATAAGAGTCAACGCCGACTATCTCGTCCATTATATACCTGTCGTTGCTTTTAAATCCAAAGAGCTGTTCGAATTCTATTGGTGTCAGTATTGGTATTCTGAACTTTTCACCATCATCAATGGAAACTCTGGGGCAACCTGTAAACACAGCAGCATCGCACATCATATTCTCTACATCCACCGGATTTATATTGTCCGCAGTCACTATTATTGCTTCCTTTCCCATGTCCTTTACCTTGCTGTAAATGCTGTATGCCAATTTTTTCCTGTACTGGCCAATTTTTGTATCAATAATAACGGCAAATTTTTTTGCATCTAATGCTGGCTCTATACTTGCATATCTTTTTCGTAGAAATTTATCAATGTCGGGCTGTATATTTCTTATGGATTTCTGATTCAGGTCCAGTATGTAGACAGATTTATCTGTGGACAGCTGTGCACCGATGCCGTGAAAGAGGCCGGTACTTACCAGAAGATACGCATCAACCCTGTTTGCTATGGAATGTGCCGAGCTGAAGTTGCAGCCAAGAACCTGGCCAGGATATTTTAACCTGCCGTCAACGCTACCTATTATGACGCTGTATCCTAGTTTATCCAGCTTTTCCTGAACATACTGCATTTCTTTATAATACTGTACAGACGAAAGAAGGCCTATGTTTCTGATTCCATCATCCCTGAGCACAGAAAAAACGTTATCATCTAATTCCACAGCCCTGTAATAGTATTCTATAAAAATAACGGGTTTTGTATATTTAATATTTGGAATCTCAGAATGGCCGAACTGGACGATACAGTCCACATCCCGGTAAACTTCCATATTTCCTATGTCACAGGCACCGTAAAATGACTGCGAGCTAATAATAACTTTGAACTGCTCTGAAAATTTATTGAATAAATTGAACGATTCCGGTTTTAATCCATCCGGAATCTGAAGCAGTATCTTTTCTGCCCCACGGTGCTTTAATTCTTTTATTGCATCTTCTATATCCATTCACAGCTTATCGCTATATATCTATTTAAATATTAAGACTGGAGCTATGGCCTCCGAACATAGTTGCATTCGGTGTTAAATACTTCTTTATAAAGTTTATGGCAACATAGGCGTTCCCACCATCTATGGCTATTATTGGATGGACAGGCTCGCCCGGTATTGTTGCCACATCCCCCACTGCAAATATTCCATCTATGTTAGTCTGGAATTCATCATTTACAAGAATATTCCTGCCATTTTTACTCATTTCTATATTTACTGATTTAAATGTGTTGGCCTTCCCCACATGCCCTATGGCAACAATCAGCGAATCGATATTTAATTTTTGGGTGATCTTATCCTGCACATTTAAAATGGATATGCTTCTAACCTTATTATCACCTGATATCTCAGTTACCGAGCTGTTCATCATAAGTGATATCTCCTTGTTATTCATTACACTGTCAAGGGTTTTCTCAGCCGCCTTGAACTTCTCGCTATGGTGAATGACATAGACCTTCTTTGCTGTCCCGGCAAGCTCATTTGCGTAGTCGAGGGCTGAATCTCCCCCACCGACAATGGCAACCACCTGATTCTTGAATCTGTTAATATCCTTTACAGTATATTCCACACCGCGATCCTTAAATTCTTCCTCTCCAGAACATCCTATCTTTCTTGGTGTAAAATCGCCTATACCGGTACATACGAGTACAGCCTTGCATGTGTATGCATTTTCACCGTTTACCTCTACGGTAAATTTATCCTCACCAGGTATTATATCGGTAACCTTACTGCTCAACTTTATCTCACCATCAAATAATTTTGCCTGTTCATACATTTTATCCCTGAGATCCATGGCATTTATCCTGGGTATCCCCTGAACGTCGTACACCATCTTTTCCGGATAAAGTTCAGGTATCTGTCCACCTGTGTAATCAAGGGCTTCCAGTGTTATGCTTTTAATATCTCTGAGACCTGCAAGAAACGTGGCAAACAGTCCGGTTGGACCTGCTCCTACTATAACAAGATCGTAATCCTCCATGTCACGAATATATATAAACAATACAAAAACTTTGGTATAATCCAATTTGTTTAGAGGTTCTATAATCTGTAAAGTGTGCTGCCGAAATCCTGTGACGCAGTCTCCATGGATGCATATTTTTTATTTCTGTTGTAAAGATATGCTTTAACCGTTTCTATTGCAATATCCGGAGTATTATTTTTTTCACTGAGATGGGTAAGTACGATTCTGGTATTATCCGATGCAGAGACGTATATGGCTTCCGCTGACTGTTCATTTGAAAGATGCCCGTGTTCACTTCTTATCCTCATTTTGAGCATTTCAGTATACGGGCCGGTTCTTAACATTTCCGGATCATGATTGGCCTCAATAGCCATTATATCAGATCCCTGCATTGCATCCAGAAGTTCCTGGCTTATTATTCCAAGATCCGAAACCACAGATATTTTTATCCCTCTATTACCTATTACATATACTACCGGGTCCACGGCATCATGATCAACGGAAACCGGCATTACCGTAAAGTTTCCTATTGCTACCTCACCGCGTATGCTATACCCTTTCTCGAGGTGCATTTTTTCCAGAGTTTTGCCCCTGGAATATACATCTGCTTGTAATTTCCGTGATATAGCCCGTACCCCGGAAGAATGATCTGAATGCTCATGGCTTATGAACATTGATTTTTCCAGGTTCTCTATCCCAAGTTCTGATGTTTTTTCCTGAAATTTCTTGAGGCTGATGCCACAGTCTATTATGATCAGATCATTTTCATCCCATATAACAGTGGAGTTTCCCCTGCTTCCCGAGGAAAGCATATAGAAATTAAGCATAAGCTGTATATACAATTGCTGTATATTTTTTTATCCAATTTTATTTCTAATTATTGATTTAATTATATTTATATATTTATATAAAATATACTATCAGGTGACTGAAGTGTCAGATTTATCAGGTAATGCAGAAAAGATATACGATTCATTAAAGGCCATGGGTGCTGTTTCCGAGGAGAAACTGAAAACAGCGGATGATATAATGAAGAAAGCGTCTCTGGGTAAAGGGCTTATAAATGCAGGCCTAAAAGAATTGATGGATAAAAAAATGGTAAAAAGAGTTGCCAGGCAAAAAAGCGCTGGATATTTCATAGTAAAATAGTCTTCATTTTCCCTAGGCAGAATCATATTAAATAACCGGCTATATTATATCAAATAATTGATAAAACTTATATAGTTACATTTCCTTTATTAATTATCAAATATGACAACTCTGATACTGAATGTGGACAGGGATAACGATTACGGTATAAAAGCAGGAATAGAGGGACCTGTAACAGGATATGGTGATTGTTATAATGCTGCATTAAAATTAATTTCAGTGGATGCAGAGGATTCGGATGCTAATGCACTTTTCGGTACAATAAAACTTTATGAGGATTTAAAGAGGAAAAATGAACAGGTGGAAATCGCACTTATTACCGGTGACGATGATGTTGGAGCGAAATCAGATGAAATATTGAGCAAACAGCTGGATGATGTCCTGAGCATGGATCACTATGATGATCTGATACTGGTTTCCGATGGGGCAG
>JAKAAE010000206.1 GCA_021797225.1 Thermoplasmata archaeon
TACAATTAATTCAATTTTCCTATTCATTGCGGTTATGAAAACAAAAAGAATAAATTTATAATAATAATACACTATGGATTTCAATGGCACGAATGCACACAAGAAAGAGAGGAAAATCAGGATCCAGAAGATTGGTACTTGAAGAAAGGCCGTCATGGATGCAGAACGATGATGAAATAAAGGAAGAAATATTAAAATTCAGGAAGGATGGATTATCAAAATCAATGATAGGCATAAGACTCAGGGATCAGTACGCCGTTCCCGGTGTGAGACCGGTACTTCACCAGAAGATGGGAAAAATACTGGAGGAGAATGGAATAAAGGAAGATATGCCAGAGGACCTTGCATTCTTAATAAAGAGATACAAAAATGTATCAAAGCATCTTCTATTAAATAAAAAGGATATCAGCAACACAAGGGGAAGCCAGCTTATAATGTCAAAAATTCTTCGTCTTATGAGATATTACAAGAGAACCGGTAAATTGCCTGCAGACTGGTCTCTGAAAAGAGTCCTATGATTTTTGATATAACAGGTGAAGAACTCTACAATGCCCTGCATGATGCAACTGAGAAGGTCAGGGCAGAGAAATATATCCGTGTACTTGCACATTACGATGGAGACGGTGTAAGTTCCTCCATTATTCTCTTGAAGATGCTAGATAAGCTGGATATAAAGTACCATTTATCATATATAAAAAACCTTGACAATGAGGGTTTCCGTGTCCTCTATGAGGAAGAAGCAGACGCTCTTAATATAATAGTTGATGCCGGATCATCCCAAATTCCCGCAATATCCGGTCATACAAATTTCATAATTCTGGATCACCATTTCTACAATAAAGCAGAAACATCGGGAATTAATATTAATGCCAGGGATTACGGTATCAATGGAACCAGAGAGGCATGCGGCGCAACCATGGCCTATATGTTTGCACTTGTTATGGATGAAAGCAACAGGGAACTGTTTCCATTCTTTATGTCCGGTGTTATGGCGGATAAACAGGATATCGGCGGTCTTTCCGGCATAAATAAGAAACTGTTTGATGAATACAATTTATATCAGACGCACCATACATTGAATATGGAAGGTAACCTTATGGATGCCATAACATATTCTATAGATCCGTTTTTCACTGGGCTGACTGGGCATCCTGATACAGTTAAGGAGTTCCTGGAAAAAATAAAAATAAACCCGGAGAAAAATGTCATAGACCTAACAACCGATGAAAATAAAGTACTTGCAAATATGCTCGCACTAAAAATGCTTGAAAACAGTGTTGGATCGGACGCAATAAAATATCTCGAAGGGGATGTTCTTTACTTTGACGATATAGGATTTTCATCCAAGGAACTGAACTCAATTATTGATGGAAATGCAAGAATAGGCATGCAGTCGCTTCCTGTACAGTACTTTTTAGGTGATAATAGTGTATCTGCAGAGATGATCGGAAATGCAAAAATATTCAAAACAAAATTGATAGATTATATATACAGGGCGAAAAGCGATTTAAAGGAGGAGAAATATTTCAGATACTTCTATGCACCAGAATCAGAAATGGCCGGACCAATATCAGGAGCCATAGCACTCTATATAGTAAAACCTGATAAGCCTGTAATAGGATTCAATACCGGCACTGACGATATCAAAATTTCATCGAGGGGTTCCCGATACGCAGTTTCAAGAGGGCTTAACCTTTCAGAGGTAATGAAGACTGCCTGTGCAGCGGCAGGTGGTTCAGGTGGTGGACATGATATAGCTGCCGGTGGGGTTATACCCAAGGGCAAAGAAAAGCAATTTTTGGATACTGCCGGAGAGATAATAAAATCTCAGATAAAGGTTCTCTAGGTTATTTGACCGATACCATAATAGAAATTATTATTTTATAATGGGATTTGATGTTCATAGCTGTTTATTTTCGACCAGTAACTATAGTAAATACCATTTTCATTTTGTGCGTTATAACAAATTTAATAAATCAATATAGGGTGTCCAAACATACGTCAACTCACGATATACATTATTTTCCTCCCTGAGATTCCGGTTATTTTATTGGCCATTACAATACAGTTGTATGCAACTATTATTTCTCCAATTGATACATCATAATTCCTGTGTTTAACATACCAGATATACTCCATTTCAAGTATTTCCTTTAAAATAGAAAATGTTCTTTCTATCTCCCACCGCAATTTATATCGTGATGATTCTTTTTTCTTTAATGCTATACCGAGTTTTCTATTATATGTTAATCTATCCTCAACAATTCCCCTTCTTCTGTTGGTGTCTATAACAGGCATAGCATGTGTATTCTCAAATATGTAATCATATATATCAGAGGAATCATATGCAGCATCCATTAAAATATATCTGAAATCTCTCACAGAATCTATCATTGGAAATGCTATATTCTTGTCGTATACAGATGCTGTGGTCATCTTCCATTCCATTACCGATAATGAATCAGTATCTATAACTGCATGCACCTTTCTTCCATACTCATAGCCCA
>JAKAAE010000033.1:0-4178 GCA_021797225.1 Thermoplasmata archaeon
CTTATTTTAATACTTCTGCCTTTAATAACTTTTATTGTTTTATACTTTAATTTATCGATGTATATAGTATTTTTAACTATAATATTAATTATTTTAATATCTATTTTTGTAAATAAACACATAATGAAAAAAATTTCTTAAATACTAAATAAAAAATAGAGAAGAAAAAAATATAGACTTAATCGAGACCTGAAATCATGAAATAAAATTCCATATATACTGGTGTTGAAATGCTTATGATTAAGTAAAAACGTAATGGCGTAATATTCTTCGCAATTATGTCAACGATGGGGACTTGGTTAGCTGCCATTTCTTGTGATTGACACTTACACATTCTTTTTATATTCTTTTACCTGCAGATTTATTGGTAATAATATTGGTGTGCCATCAATATGTACATTTAAAAATAGGATGAAAACATTAATAAATTCTATTGAATTAATATCAACGAATTATATGGGTTCCAGTAATAATACAATACATAAGTTCGGAATGGAATATTCATATATAGCTACAGCAATGGGTAATATGCTTAAGGATACTAATAAAAATATTAAGAATATAGAAATAAATGGAACTAATGCAATTGCTATAGATTGGAATATATGGTGTGATCTTTCCATTGTATCACTGGCAATTGCATTAGTTTTTAATAGCGGGCATACCCGGAGTGGACGTAACGTTTGATACTATGTTAGCATTCTGGATATATGATAGTTTAACTATGACAAGCGCAGGTATAGGTCAGACTTCATTCTTATGGGGATGTGCGTAGGGTGGCAATATGAATAATTACAATGTTAAGGCTTTAAAATATAATAAAATCGTAATATTATTTTCTTTTATAATGTTTATCATATTTCTGGCGGTATATATCTATTCAGATAAGGCTGCTATGCTGCTATCATCGCTTACGTTTTTATTAATTTCATCTGTATATCTATTTATTTATAAACTATATAAGGATGGTAAAGTTCATTTCAGTAAAATGGGTGAAGCAAAGAAAAAATGCAAAAAAATTTTTATTATATAACTTATTGGCTCTGCTATTAATTATCGTGGTTTTGTATTTCAGTGTTAATTTTTATTTACGCTTATTTTTTATTATACTGTTTATAACATCTGTACTATATAATATAAATAGATATAACCGTAAATTATATTATCCCAAAATATAAAAAAATAATAAAAATTCAATCTATTTTAGGTGATATAAATGAGATTAAATAATACAGTTAAAAGAGTAAAATATGGTTTACCTTTTCTTTTATAATTTTTGTAATAGCATTCGTTTTATACCCATACTGTATGAAAAAACTTAATAAAATAGTAACTCTAGAGCATTATTTCTTGATCCCCGGTATTGCAGGTGTCATCATCGGATTTATACCTGTAAAATCTGGAACCAGTGGTGAAAAATCACATAATTAATTTTTTTATTTTTTAATATTTGCTTATCAGTGTTATTACATCCTCATCATTTACTTTGTAATCAAGGCCTACCCTTAATTCTATCTTTCTTGATGGACCTGTAATTATTGCATACCTGAATGTTGATATCATTTCCCTGTTGATCTTCCTACACACATCACGTACCGTTGAACCTTCACTTAGAATTAATGGCCTTTCATAATCAACCACACCGGCCTTATTTCTCATGTATATACGCACCATGTCCAGTGATTTGTATATCAAATTCTTCATACTTTCAATATTATACCCTGTTGTGGCTGAAACTTCTATGTAATTTATACCTGATAATTTCTTTTTCAGTAAATTTTCATCATGTAGCATATCTATTTTGTTGACAACCATGAATGATTTTATATAAACAATATTTCCCTTGAAAAAATCAATTAAATCGTCTATATCAACATTCTCCCTTATGTAAATATCACCATTAACAATTTTAAATTCCTTTGCAATATCCCTTATATCGCTGATGTTTATATCGACATGCCTTGGCTTATGGATCCGTAAACCACCATAATTCGTTTTTTTAAATGATATATCCTTTCTTTTTCTGTTCAGTACTATCCCGGCTTTATATAATTCAGAAACTATCCTTTTAAGACCCTTAAGCTGTATATCGGTTACCAGAACTATTAAATCTACGGTTCTTATGGTGCTTATAATTTCCCTTCCACGCCCTGCACCAAGGGCTGCATTATCTATTATTCCCGGCAAATCCAGTATCTGTATCTGTGCACCGTTGTAATTCAATGTACCGGGTATAACTGTCAGGGTTGTAAAACTAAAATTGCCCACAGTACTTTTCTTATTGGTAAGCATGTTTAACAGTGAACTTTTACCAACGTTGGGATAACCAACCAGGGCTATTGTAGCATCTCCACTCTTTGATACAGAAAAGCCGTAACCCCCTGATTTTTTATGTGACTCCTCCTCAAGTTCAAGTTTTGACATCTTGGCCTTTAACAGGCCTATATGCTTTTCTGTAGCCTTGTTTTTTTGCGTTTTCTTTATTTCGTCCTCTATTTCCCTGATCCTCTCTTCTATAGTCATTGTATCACTTTTAATTGAAATAATAATATCGATTCAAAATCAAAACTTTCACATTTAATTTTTTTGAATTCATAATTTTTATACCGGTTAATTAAACCCTTAATATCAGTTAAATCCGATAATATAGTGTATATACTGCCATTATTATTTAAATGTTTATATGCATCGTTTAGAAATTGATTAATTGTATCAAAGCCGGTTGATCCTCCTGCCCATTGTAATGATTCATTTTCCACAGGTAGATATGGTGGATTAAAAATAATTGTATCAAATTTTTCATAGACATTTTCAAATAAATCCGATTTAATAATTTTAATATTTACGTGGTTATTTTTTGCATTTTTACGTATCAGTTCTATGGCATTTTCATCGATATCTGTTGCTGTTACATCATGATTTTTTAATGCAAAATGTATTGCAATGATTCCTGTACCGGACCCTATTTCCAGTATTTTATTCCCCGGTATTGCATTATCTATAATTAGGTAGGTATCCTCTGCAGGTCTATATACATCATCTGAATAATCAATATTTAGCATTTATTTATAATATCATATCAATATTTTATGTTTATTGTATAGTTTAAGTTTCTATTAACTATGTTAACTGCTTATAATAATATTCTCTGAAATCGGCGGAAACGTGATTTTATACTAAAAGGCAATATCTGAACCAGAGGGGGACGGGTCCGGTGCCTCAGAGCTAAGGCAACAAAGTTTAAGCCCTTCATAAAAGAGGATAACTTACTAAGGAGTTTTCCTAAAAACCCCTCTTTGGTTCTTTTTTGTTAGATATCCCTTTTATGTTTCTGTACACATGTTTGATCCGTGAATATATGAATTCCTGCCTCTACAGTATGAACCTTGATTCGTGCCATGGCAATCAAATTCCCTGATCACATCAGAAAATGGAGTTATCAGGAAACGCCTAAGATAGATGTTAATCGGAATCATAGCCTGCCGCCTCACATCTCGGTATAATCTTCCTTTACAATATTCCCTGAAATAACTGTTATGCCCTCTTCTTTTGCCACTTCTAAATATTTATCTGTAATGAAATTGGAAACAATGAATAATCTGATTTTTTTGCCATCCCTATACTTCGACTCCAATATCTTTTTCCTTATAGATAATTGTTCTATTGCCCCTTCATCCGCAAAATTTTTTATCTCAAAAAGATTTATAAAGTTATTATCCTCTACCATATCGGCTTCAAATCTCTTGCCCTTTAAAATTACGCCTTCTGTATCAGTAATGTAAGCCTTTCTTATTTTACTGATAGTTATATTATGGTTTTTAAGTGCTGTTTTATACACGCCGAGTATTGTATTCTCTATCCATTTTCCACTTCTATTTGTAAAAGACCCCATAATGCTTCTTAGCTGTGTATCGGATCTCTTTAAGTCCTTTAAAATTTCCCATGTTTTATCCATATGATTTTCTATTCTTGCAATGTGTTCCTCTATCCTTGCAATATGTTCATCGGTTTTATCCATTCTGGCTTCTAAAGCCTCTATATGTTCCTCTATCCTTGCAATATGTTCATCGGTTTTATCCATTCTGGCTTCTAAAGCCTCTATATGTTCCTCTATCCTTGCAATATGTTCATCGGTTTTATCCATTCTGGCTTCTAAAGCCTCTATATGTTCCTCTATC
>JAKAAE010000033.1:4188-12623 GCA_021797225.1 Thermoplasmata archaeon
CCTTGCAATATGTTCATCGGTTTTATCCATTCTGGCTTCTAAAGCCTCTATATGTTCCTCTATCCTTGCAATATGTTCATCGGTTTTATCCATTCTGGCTTCTAAAGCCTCTATATGTTCCTCTATCTTTGATACTGCTTTATCGAAAAGTTTCATTAATTCACTAAGTTTTTTATTCAGGTCATTCACAGAATCCAGTATTAGTGTATCCATATCGGTGTCAAAATATGGCTTTAGAACATTATAAAATTCCTTTCTCAGGGTTTCGTCATTTTTTATTGAATCAATGAAATCTCTAATCTCCATTGCTATTAATAATATGAATTATTATATAACCGTTTCTGCATTTATTCTTATAGTTCTTGCATCTACTGGAAAAAGAATGCATTGCATATAATTTCTGCAGAATATAATGAATCACAGAGATTCTCTCTTTTTCAGAGGAAATTGCCAGATGCTCCCAATACACTAATCCATGGGTTCCCATATTTTTATGAGTTCATGAAATGATACAATCTCGGTAATGTCGATATCATCAGGTTTATCTCTTCCAGAATTGTTAAACCATACGGGGGCAATTCCAGAATTTATTGCACCTTTCATATCACTGGAAATAGAATTCCCGATCATAATAACGTCTTCGGGTGCAACGTTGAGGGTATTCATAGCCCTCTCAAAAAGTAAATTATTTGGTTTCATTTCTTCTGCATTTCTCGGTGCCAGCATTATATCAACATATCTATATAGCTTAAGCCGTGCCATTGTCCTGAATTGCATCTGCAGATTGCCGTTTGAAATTATAGCCACGGGTATTTTCATTCTGTTGCACAGTTTCAAAACATCTCCTGCACCATCTATTAGTCTTCTCTCCTCCCAGAAAGCCTGCCAGAAAGCAGTGGTAAATTGCACTATATTATCCTTATTATAGGAACCGTACTCTCCTATTACCTTTATAATCCTCATTTTAGCATCATCCGCGTACGAAATCCCTGTTTTAAATATCTCTTCATAATTAAATAACTTCCTGAAATTTTCTTCTAATTCTTCCACAGTTACATTATCTAATTCTGGAACGATTTTTTTCATAGATTTAAAACCAGCACGTACAGCTTCCCGGTATTTTACCAGTGTATCGTCCATATCAAAAAACATTGCATGTATATCACTTATATGTGGAATTGGTACCATATTTTTATATTCTTCCCTATCCATATATAATAAAGATAATATTATTTATTAATTTTGCATATATATACTATATTGTAATATATATTGATAAATAATGTAATATATACTATTGGTATAAAATATATATATGGTATGCTGAATATTGATATGATAAAAATGGGTTTTAATGGAATAGCGGGAAATTTAAGTGAACCGGGAATAATACCCTGGCCTATAGTGGCTATATATTTTGCACTGGCCAGTTTATTTTTATTCTATATAGCGAGAAAAAATGGAAGTTTGTCAAGGTTTAAGACTGTGGATTATGTGTATGTTGGAATTGGTGCCGCTTTCATGATTGTGTGGAACTTTTTTGTAGGTCCATTTCTGGATAAATTTGTTCCTTCCGGAGCAGCTTCATTCATTGGTTTTGGATCACTTGGACAGTTCGTCATACTTCTGATTGTGATAGGTGTGGTAAGAAAGGTTGGCGTAGGAATGCTTGGATGGGCAATTTACGATATACTGGCAGATATATATTCATATGGGTTTGGAGGAGAGCCTATTTACCTGATTTACAAGATGTTTGCATTTGGAATTATTATGGATCTCTGGATCGCAGCTACCAGGGGAAAACCGTTTGGCATCGGTTCTGGAAAAACATCAAATGCAACAGATGCTGGAGCTAAAGCACCGGCGGGATCATCGGGCTTTGTATCGGCATCAGGGGCATCGGCTGGAATCGGGTCTTTTCTCTCAAAACCAAAGGTAATACCGGTAATAGCCGGAATAGTTATGGGAATACCATATGCCATTGCAGGCCCATTATTCTTTACCGGCTTCTTTGCTCCATTGCTTTACGGTGGTATAGTTGACTGGCAGGCAATTATATTCGGCATGTATGCATCACTTCCATCCTTCCTAATATTTGGCATCATTGGGTCATTCATAGCTGCCAGAGTTTCGAAGGTGCTGGGATGAGCAAAGCAATAGAGATTAATAATATAGAATTCGCATACCTGGGAAGTAGTGATAAATCATTATCAATCCAGGAATTTTCAGTGGAGGAGGGGGAAAGTGTACTTATAACGGGGCTTTCTGGATCAGGAAAATCCACATTTATACAGTGTATTAATGGCATAATACCACACATTATTGACGGCACCTTTGCTGGAAGTGTGAAGATATTTGGAACTGACACAAAAGAAATGAAGGTGCCAGAAATTTCAAGGACCGTTGGCACATTGCTTCAGGATCCTGAGAGGCAGGTGATAAATTATACTGTTGAGGAGGAGGTAGCCTTTGCACCGGAGAACTTCAATATACCTGCAGCTGAGATAAAGGAAATGGTAAACAATGCAATATCATCGGTTGGCATAGATCACCTTAAGGGAAAGGAAACATTAAAACTTTCAGGTGGAGAACTGCAACGCGTTGCACTGGCATCGGTTCTGACAATGGATCCAAGGATATTAATTCTGGATGAGCCAACATCAAATATTGACCCTGAAGGTACAAACCAGATCTTTGAATTTCTCAGGAAAGAGGTGGGAAAAAGGACACTTCTGGTGGTGGAGCATAAGGTTGAGCGTGTGCTGCCATTTATCGATAGGGTTGTTGTATTTGATCAGGGAAAAATAGTAGTTGATGATAAAAAGGAAAACATTCTAAATGATGTTACCCTGCTTGAAAAACTCGGCATAGAAATACCAGAGAATATGTTTCTTGCCAAAAAAATGGGATTGGAGAGCTATGATATTGAAACGGTATCCCAGTATATCTATGAGAACAAAATTGCCTTAAAAATGCCCGAACGGAAAAAGGGGGGTGAGCTTTCACTACGCACATCAGGAAACGTAAAGTATGACACTGGATTTGATCTAAATTTTAACCTTGAATTTAAGAGTGGAACTATTACTGCTATTGTTGGAAAGAATGGATCTGGCAAGAGCACGTTATTTAAGGGATTAATCGGCTGGCTGGATGATATGCACCAGGCAGTTTCAGATGTCAAAATTGAAACACCAGAGAAGGTGATTAAGGACAATAATATAGCAGAACGTGGCAAGATTATCGGATATCTTCCCCAGAGCTTTGACCTGATGTTAATAAACAGGACTGTTAAACGTGAATTACATTATTCAAGACGTGTGCGTGGAAACAGCAATTCAGATTCTGACATTGAAAGAATAACAAAACTCTTTACGCTTGAAAAATACATGGATACTGATCCACTTATGTTAAGCCAGGGGCAGAGAAGAAGGGTTGCTATGGCAGCAACAATTGCCGGTGGCCCAAAAATAATTCTAATGGATGAGCCAACATCGGGTCAGGATTATTACCATAAAAAGAATCTTGGAGATGAGATTGGCCTTCTTAAACAGATGGGGTACACGATAATTATGGTTTCACATGATATGAGATTTGCATTCCATTATGCAGATAGGATGGTGGTTCTGGACAGTGGAAAAATAGTGGCTGATGGCACACCTGAGGAGGTTTTTGACAGTAGCGAGGTTTATGGTTTGCTGCCACCGGCTGAATTTAGTTTAAGGAGGGGTATAATTGTATAGTTTACTTGATACGTTCATCAGCTGGTTTGTACTGATATTTGGGGTTGGAGCCCCACTGTATGTCATTTTTAAGGCAATAGGATTCAATGGATTTAGAGAGATAACCGTATACAGTAAATATAATACATTTCTCTACAGGGTTAATCCTGCAATAAAAATTGTTTTTGCAGTTGTGATAATGATGGTGGTCACCACAACAATATGGTGGATTGGTGCAATTCTTACCGTTGCCGTTTTGAGCCTGTATATAACCCTGGAACATGGAAAAAGGAAGCTGTACATTGGATCCTTATTCATAATGTCCACACTTGTAGGATCCCTCTGGGGATACGCACCATTTGTAACATATTCAACACTCAGTGTAGTCTTCCCACACTTCACACCTGATGTTATCTGGACATGGCCTTCCTATTTTGCTATTATGGGATATCAACATGTTCTCACACTGCAGGCACTCAAATATTCATTTCAGATATCCTTTAGATCCACAGCCATAATGGCATCAGCCCTGTTACTAGTTATGACAAACACACCCTCACAGATCCTCAGAACACTACACAGATTCCATATCCCTGACCCAATACTATTTTCCATAATGGTTGCAATGAGGACTGTTTCCTTTGTACTTGAATATCTCAATGAATCCATAAAAATACAGATGATGAGGGGACTTGGATCAAAGCACAGCAAGTACCTGAAGCCCATATTTTTCTTCATTGCTGCAATGCAGGGGCTGGTACCTACAATAATACATATTATGCGTGGTGGCAAGGATACTGGCATATCTGCAGATACCCGGGGTTTCAGGGCTACAAAAAAAAGGAGCTATGTTGAGTCAGTTCCAATAAACCGCCTGGACTACTACGTGCTGGCAATTGTAGTTGTCCTGATCGTAATGGATGTGGCAATAAATATAATGGGATTTGGAAGGACAATACCATATAATTAAAAAAAATATTGTTTTACTCTGTTATTTATTTTTATACTATTTTTAGACCTTAGTCCGTTCCAGCCATTTAAAATTACAGTTCATATTATTCTGCAATATCTTCTTTTACTTTTCTCCTTTATTATATTTCTACCGGATATATATGAAATATTTTCGGTACAGATTCGGGATAACATAGAAAAATTAATAATGTTTTGAAGGTGAATATAAATAAAAAATCTATAAAAGATTTAGAAGATGAATAATACAGAAAAACATGCTGCAAAGACATATAATGTAAACTAAAATAGTGAGCTCAATGATTGTGGTTTAGAATACAATAAAAATGATAAATTCATAACGTGTGTTAATGGAATGCATTTTATGAATTCTCATAAATTGTTGCCCCAAAAAAATGTGTGCTGAAACTACAGGAAACACTGTAAGATTCAATGAGTTTGTATGGTGTGGAAATAAGGCATCCTAACTATGAATACAGGATGTATGCAATAAATTCTATAAGTAGTACAGTATGAGTAAAATACCTTCCTATACGCTTCACTAATGAAATAAATCTTTCCCCTATTAATATTAAACTCTGTAATGATGTACAAATGCCCATATAAGGCCGGGAAAATATATACAGCTATCAGAAGAAATATCATATATGGTTCAGGTATTTGCAGGCATAATTACGACTAAAATAGGATAGTGATTATAAATGGTATTTGACAGAATATCAATGGAAATTATACGAAAGTTTCAATGGCCCAATGGAGAAGATTACAGCTATATAAATAGGCCACCGGTATACCATATAGCAAAAGAACTGGAGGTACATCCGTTTGTTGGCATATACCAATTATTCTTATTATGCATCAAATGCATCAAAAAAGGTATCGTCGTATGTGCAGTTTAATGTTACATCTACTGGTTCCAGTGGGAATTTTGCCATGGATACTACCACAGGCTCAGATACCATTTTTACGGCAGAGTTTTCAATGCAACATTTAACAGTCCAGGAAACTTCCCCGCCCTCAATACTACCGGCATATCACAGTTGAATGCTGGCAAGATCCCGTCATCGTTCACATCATCAGGATTTTCTGGTGCAAAGCTTAAGAAAGATGTTGGGATTTCCACTCCAGCAGGGACATTCATTGCCGATGAGATATACGGTGCCAATAAAACCGAGAACCTTTCTTATTCAGTATTTATTGATACAACCTCCGGTATTATAGCCGGATACCATTTAAAAATTAATATACCATGTACACCAGGTAGTGGCACTACCAGCATATACACGAATTTAACCCACACAGATATCCCCATGGGAAGTGGTGGCAATGCCTATATCTGGATTATAGTTGCTGGAGTAATTCTGGCATCAGTAATAGCTGTTGTATGGATTGTTTTCATAAGAAAGAGGAAAAAGTAATGCCTATACGGAGAACTATGATAAAAAATATTTCTGTATAAATAATTATTTTTTTACAGTAAGATTAATCAGATATTTCTTAGCACAGCATAATATGCCTTACTAATGGATGTTATTCTATTTTTGCCCATCTATATTGCTTTGTATACTTACTGGTTTCTTTTTAGCAACAAATAGCTCGAATAAATACAATTTTCTGATTTTGCCATTAAATTCTGAATCAATAAGTGTGGATATGCAATCAAGCAACTGATCCCGTTTACTTTTTCCCATAGATAAAATATCCGAATATGTGCTCAGAAGTCTCCGGTATTCTGAAGATGTATACGATATCTCCAGCTGATATGTGCCGGAAAATATTGTTTCGAAATAATTCTGGGTCTCCCTTTCCCATCTTTTCGGATGCACCTCAGGAATTTCTGGAAGCCTGTAATCTGGCGATGTACCACTGCGCCATCTGAGATAACAGTCCTGGGACTCAGTGAAAAATTTCCTGTCACCTCCCATTGCGTGATGTGTGTCTATAATGGCAAGAATGCCATCTTTTTTGAGTACTTCCTTTACCTTTTGAACCCTGAGCTCAGGATCTATCCATTTGAATGATGTTGCAAAAATGACAGCATCATATACCTGCTTCAGTACAATTTTCTCAAAGTTTCCTTCTATAATCTCTATTTCCGGAAATTCAGAAAACTTAATTTTTGCCACATCCACGAGATTTTTACCCATTTCCACCGCAGTTACTGAAAGCTTCCTGTCTGCAAGGCTCCTGGTAAGCTGCCCTGTTCCCATGCCAACCTCCAGTATCTTAGAACTGTCATCAAGGTGTGCAACGTGTATAAGATCGTCTATAAGGCTGGAAGGATATGTGGGACGTGATCTGTTATATTCAGAAGCATTTCTGTCAAATTCTGGGTTTTCTTTTTTCGAATCGACCATTTTTTTACCCTCTACATATTTTCTCTGGCATTCTCTTCCCCTGTTATATTTGACCTGCCTACCATAAATATACCTGTTGATTAAAAGACCTTCCCCCGATTCCCATTATATAAATTACTATTTCTTTTTATATATATTCCTCCATTATTAAACTATCTAACTCTAACTGGATCCGTAACAGAGATCAATTTCCTATAAGGAAATGGTTGGCCATAGAAATTATATCATTATCACTATATATCTTATTGCTATTTTTTATCTCATTCAGTATATATGATATTCCATCATCATCAATTTTCAGGTTTAGTTTGTTCAATTTTTCTATTAATGCGTGCTTTCCAGAGTATTTATCTATGGTAAAATTTCTTTTTATCCCGAATATTTCCGGACTCATAAATTCATATGTTTCCGGATTATTGATTATGCCATTTACATGTACACCTGATTTGTGTATGAATGCATTATCACCTGTTACCGGCTCATTTAATGGCATTTTTACATTGCTGTATTTCTCAACAATCCCGGATAGAGTCCTCAGTGAACCTAAATTTACCACATCTAAATTATAATGGTATTTTAAGAGTGTTCCGAGTACCTGTGTCGGTGTTATCCCGACCCTCTCACCTAAGCCATTTACCGTTGTGTGTATTATGGTTGCACCAGATTCAAACGCGGTTAAACTATTGGCAACCGCCATGCCCAGATCATTATGCCCGTGAAAATCATATTCCGCATTTTTTATATCGTTTATGTTGTTAAATATATACCTGGTTTTTTCTGGAGTAAGTATACCCAGGGTATCCGCTATAGATATTCTATCCGCACCTGCTGAGATAGCCGTTTTTATTACATCTCTCAAAAAATTTATATCGGTTCTTGATGCATCTTCAGCCGTAAACCTTACTTTTATTCCATATGATCTTGCATAATGTATTGAATTATATATAATATTCAATGCCTCTTCCCTACTTTTGTGTGTTTTATGCCTTAAATGCAGGTCGCTTATGCCATAGAATATCGCTATCCTGTCAACATTCAACGATGCCGCAACATCAATATCGGAATTTACAGCCCTGCTATGTGCAACAATTTCCGATTTAATTATACCTGAATTTTTTAATTCAACTATATCCTTTATTGAATTGAGTATATCATCCGATACAACCGGATGGCCTGTCTCTATCATAGCTATATTCGCATCGGAGAGTAACCTGGCAATTTTAACCCTCTGTTCCCGGCTGAATAAAACTCCCGGGGTCTGTTCGCCCTCCCTTAATGTTGAGTCCAGTATACCTATCATTGATATCCACAGTATATTCTTTTTTCATAAATAAAAGTTTCGTATTATTTTTACTAAATTCGTATAACATGCTCAAAATCGCAAAAATCA
>JAKAAE010000034.1 GCA_021797225.1 Thermoplasmata archaeon
TCTTTTATTATATATTATATATTATATATTATTATAACTCTAATTTCTTACACACACCCATACATTTTTTTAGTTCCAGTGGAAATGTACCTCTCCCCCTCTACTAAAAATATCTGTTTATATTTCTTATTTATACTATCTATTTAGAAACATTTAATAATTCTAGTTCAATTTCCATTAACTGGGCCGGTAGATCAGCGGTAGATCGCCTGCTTTGCAAGCAGGAGGGCTCGGGTCCAAATCCCGACCGGTCCACTTAATTTATCAATTATATGTTTAGTATTTTGATAATGGTTATGTTATTATAACATTGTAACAAAAGTATCTGGAATTAATTTTCTAAAAAGAAATAGGATTAGATAGTAATTTATTTTACTAAGGAAATATTTCTTCCTATTCAAACAGTTTAAGTCCATTTTCTGTAAAAACTTTAAAGTGCTCATCCAACGTATAGAGTGAACACCCGTTGTTTATCGCTATTGATGCTATAATTGCATCCATTCTCGGAACTGATCTTCCTTTTCTTTCTGCAGTTAGTTCCAAAACAGCAGAGAGTTTGCTGTCATTCTCATTGTATTCCACTGTTGGTATCTGTAGAACCAAATGATCATCTTTGGAGTATTTTTCTATACCATAAAGTAACTCATGCATGTTAACCGAGGATGTGCAATATTCTTCTTCGCTCTCAATAATTTTAACCATCAACGTTTCCCCTTTTTCTGATTTCTTTTCAAGTATCTCGATGATGATATTTGTATCCAGTAGAATCAATTCCTATCCTCCCACCTTTTCTTTTTAATCTCCTTAAGAAGTTCCTCTTTATCTTCAAATTCAATACTTCCCCTCAACGATGTAAGGATGTCCTTCTTGCTCTGTGATTTAATCAATCTTTCTAAAAGTTCGCTGAAACTTTCATTATCTTTTTTGAATCCCTTTAATTCATCATATACTGACTGTTTGATTGTGATAGTTTTTGGCATAACATATGTTTATGTTTAAACATTATATAAATTTTTACAAATATTATGATAATATCTACATCATCCTATTGATAGATAAACCATTAATTTTTATACATACTTTAGATATATTGTTATGATAGTGGCAGATGTTACATTTTATCCTATAGGAAAAGGAGTTTCAGTTGGTGATGCTATAGAGAAAGTAGTCAACCATATAGAAAAAAACAAATCAGTTAAATGCTACCCAAACAGCATGGCCACTGTAATAGAATGCGATAATCTGGATATACTGTTTGATATCGTGAAGGATGCTGAAAAGTTCCTTGAGAATCTTGGATTTCCACGTATTGAAACTATATTAAGGATTGATAACAGAACAGATGTAGAAAATTCAGTTGAGAGAAAAATAAAACATTTTAATAAATAAAATTATAATTTTTTAAACGTCCCGGAAACCACCCATGGCGGTTCAGTTCCCAGAGGTTCCATCCCGGATACAACACTATCATTCAAAATTTTCTCATTAACCTCTATTCCCAGACCAGGTTTTCCTGATAGCCTCATATATCCATTCTCTACAGAATATCCTGTAAACAGGCTTTTCTTCCATGCAGGCCACGACTCCTCGAAACTTTCCTGAATAAGGAAGTTTGAAAGCGTGTAATCAACATTAAGGGTGGCTGCAGTCTGTACAGGTCCAAATGCATTATGATATGCCACAGGAACACCGAAGGAATCTGCTATTGACGCTATCTTCTTTGCCTCCAGTATCCCCTTTGAATTGGTTATGTCCGGCTGTATTACATCAACCATTCCACCGGAAATATACCTGGCAAAATCCTCCTTATTTAGAAGTCTCTCACCAAGGGCAACAGGTATATTTACCCTTGCCCTGAATTCTGGAAGAAAGTGTTCAAGTTCCGGATGAACAGGCTCTTCAATGAATAATGGATTGTACTCTTCCAGTGCAGTTCCAGCCATAACCGCATATTTCGGTGCAAATCTCCCATGGCATTCAATCAGTAAATCTATATTGTCACCTAATGCATTTCTCATTCCACCAACTATTGCAGCAGATTTTTTAACCGATTCAACTGTAATTTTATCATAATTATCTCCGAAAGGATCAAATTTAAAGGCTGTATATCCCTTTGAAACCAGTTTTTTTGCCTTATTTATAAAATCATCTGGGGTAACACAGTCAGAATACCATCCATTGGCATACGCCCTGATTTTATCATTGAATTCCCCTCCCAGTAAATTATATACTGGGGACCCGAGGTTCTTCCCTATAAGATCCCACGATGCTATCTCAAATGCACTCAAAGCAGCTGTTTCTTCAATAGATTTTGTAACATAAAATGCATTTCTGTAATATTCCCGTATGTTTTTTTCAACATCAAAATAATTTTTATCCTGAAATATCCTTGCAACCTCATTTAAACTCTCCTTTACCGGAAGGGTCATCATGGTTGTCGGTGCCTCTCCAAATCCTATTCTTCCTTCAGATGATGTTAACTTCAGTATCAATATGGTAGAACTCCACGGCGATGATTTTTCTTCCGGCGAACCAAGTTCAAATATTTCAATATTTTTTATAGTTTCCATGAACTAATAAATAGTGAATATAATATTAATCTTTTCAGTATGAAAAAAATATTATTTTTTATCAAATTTCTTCAATGTAAAACGCCTGTTGCTTCCAAACGGAGAGAACTGTTTGCCATTACCAAAGTAAAACTTTGAGAAAAATTCTACGTAAAGAAGCCTTGCCCCCTGTATTCCCGGCTCAAATACAGCAATTACAAGGTTGAATAACTGCCCCACCACAAGTATAACCACTCCCATTATAATAAAATAAAAAGGATCTGAAAGGGTTGCCCTGAACACCGTGTTTATTACCAGAGCAAGGACAACAGACGCAAGCAGTATGCCCACAATCCTTGTATATGAAAGTACATGTGAAATAATTGATGGAATTTCCATCAGGCTTAAGGTACCTTCAAATGCAATAACCATGACGAATCCCACAATCAGCATAATATATCCTATTAGTGATGAAAATTCTGTTGGGCTAAGGCTTATCCTGTGTATCAGATTGAGTCCAAGAATAGCAAAAGACCACGCCATAAGTATCCATCCTATCTTTGCTATGGCTTCTTTTTTATGGTTAATGTAAAAGTTATTGATAATGCCGAGAACAAATCCGAATGTTACGAAAGCAAGTCCTATATAACCTGAAATAACAAGCAACAAACCTATATGTGTAACAGGCACGGGCGCAGGGCTAATCTGGAATGGAACAGGATATATTGTAAAACCGAAGAACTCATTGAATATTATACCGAATATAATTGCTATAATAGATGCAGGTATTAGGGCCTTTGCCAGTGTTTTCAGGGAATTTTTACCCATTATCATTAACACAAAACCGGATAATTTTTTAGGAATATGGCTTTTTACTGGCGGGTGGTCTATCCTATGGATTATGAATAATGATACTAAAAGTATTACAAGACCGTAACCGGCATCCCCGACCATTAATCCAAAGAACACAGGGAAAACAAGGGCAAAAATAAGTGTTGGATCAAATTCATACTCTTCAGGAAGAGAATAGAACCTTATAAAAAACTCAAATATCCTGAAATGTTTTGGATTTGAAAGTTTTGTGGGGGGATCTTCCTTTGTCTCTATAACTCTTATCATAATTGTATTCTTAGAATCCTTATTGAGAATACTGGCAACATTATCATATTCAGATGCAGGAATCCACCCATCCATTGCAAAAGCATTTTCAGATGATGCTATATTGCTGAGTATTTCCTCCTCCTTTACATATATTTCAAGCTGTTCAGTTATCTGTGCTATGGTTTCATAATATTTATCAGAGAGGGCATTAAGTGATGAATTTATTCCGTTGATGGATGCCTCAGCCTCTGATATGATTTTTTTATTTGCCTTAATATTCTCTGTAACAGTACCCTTCACTTCAGGAACCTTCATAATCCCACAGGTTTTTGATGAAAGCATGGAAAGAAATTCAGCTTCATTTTTTCTATTGATGGTAATTATTGAATATCCATTTCCCAGGTCTGTGACTGCTGAATAATCTGTTTTTAGGTTATTATTTTCCGTTTTAGTCTCTATAATGAAACTTTCGACATATCCATTGTTTAATATGGACAAATCTTCTTTGAATCCTGAAATAATTTCAAGCGGTTTTAAAATAATCTGGTTTTCTTTTATTATGGAATAATATTTATCCTCATCATCCTTAAGCCGGGATAACTCACCGGCTATTGGCACTTCTGATACACTATCAAGAAGCTCTTCCCTTGAACTGAAATATTTCTTTTCTTTTACAGGTCTTTCCGGGAGTATAGATAAAAATCCCTTGAATCTGGATAGATTATCAGCAAGTAACTTGTACGTGCTATTTGACGCGGGAATATTGAATATCTTTGCAACTTCCTGATCAGTGTTTTCAATCTGAATCACATTGAGATCGTGCATATCATCTATTATGGTGTTTTTATACGCATTGAGGCCGATAACCCTGATCTTAACCATCTTTACAGGCTTTAGCATTTAATCACTTTTTGTTGATGTATTTCAATATAATGTCATATACCTTTTCTTCCATTGCACGTTCCTTTAGATCAAGCTTCATGACCTGTGCCCTGGCCCTCTGAGTATCCAGTGCATCTACCATTTTCTTGTCTTCTGATTCTTTTATTTCCTCAAGACTTTTATTATAATCATTTATAATCTGGTTTTCCACGTTCTTTGATTTTTCATTGCACTCCTTAATTTTATCAGCAAGCTGTTTTTCCATTTCATCCTTCAAATCCTGAATAGCCTTCTTTTTAGCGTCTTCCTTATCCCTGATTACCTTCAACTCATCTATTTCAGTCATTTATATATCACCATAATGATTATGGCAATAAATACTATTGCCATTGTTATGTTTACCATCAGTACAATTTTTCTGATTTTTTTAAATTTTTCCACATTATCCATATTATTTATCCTGCCCTGCAACCACATGATTTTTAACAAATTTAAGTGTTGAGAATGAGTCTCTTTCCATTTCATCAAGATGTTCTCTTATAATTTTCAGGTTCGATTTGAACCGCGGTATCATGATATTTTCAATAGCGTTGGACCTCCTATTGGTTTTATCTATCTCATTAAGTAGTTTTCGCATGGAAGACTCTTTCTGTGCAACTATTAAAAGTTCGTTGAATATTCTGTCAAAAATTATCATTGCATCGTATATTGATGCAGGTACAGAGGTTGCCATATACTGACTATCCATAATTTTTTTTCCGATTTCTGCCGACATTTCAGGAATTTTTACACCCATAATATTTTTTCCGCCTATCTTTATTTCAGGTGAAGAGAACATATACGATATCCTCTCTATTTCCAGTGTGCCGTCAATGACCTCTGCCATTCTGATAGCATTCAATCCATTTTCTATATCATTTTTTATATTTTCCTTTAGCCCTTTTATTTCATTGCTTATTTTGAAAAATTCCATGACAAGTGATTGGCGTTTCATTTTAAGGAGCTCAAGTCCTCTAGAAGCTACCTTCACCCTCTTTTTCGTATTTATTAATTCAATCCTAGTCAATCTGATATTATTTGCCATTAGTTCTCCCACTTTCCATATTTCTGTATATGAGCGGATTTTACTTTTTTCATTTCTTCCTTGGGCAGTATTGAAAGCATATCCCATCCCAGATTAAGCGTTTCAATAATTGACCTGTCGGTATTTCCCTGGTTTACATATTTACCCTCGAAATCTTCGGCAAACTGAAGATATTTCTTGTCAGAATCACTCAACGCCTCCTCTCCCACAATTTCACTGAGTGCCCTGGCATCCTTACCCTTTGCGTATGATGCATAGAGCTGATCGGCAAGACCTCTATGATCCTCTCTTGTATGGTCTGCACCTATTCCCTGATTCATTAGCCTTGATAATGATGAAAGTACATCCACTTCTGGGTATATATTCTTCCTGTTGAGGTCCCTGGAAAGCGTGATTTGCCCCTCTGTTATATAACCGGTTAGATCAGGCACCGGATTTGTGATATCATCGCCTGGCATTGTAAGTATGGGTATCTGTGTTATGGATCCCTTTCTTCCCTTTATTTTTCCTGCCCTTTCATATATGGTGCTTAGATCAGTATACATGTATCCGGGATATCCCCTTCTTCCGGGTATTTCCTCCCTTGATGACGATATTTCCCTGAGAGCCTCACAGTAATTGGTCATATCCGTAAGTATAACCAGCATATTCATGTCCTTTTCATATGCCATGTATTCTGCAGTTGTCAGTGCAACTCTAGGAAGTATAATCCTGTCCATAGAAGGATCAGAGGCCAGATTCAGAAATATAACCGATTCAGAAAGGGCCCCGGAATTTTCAAACTGTTTCATGAAGTAATTTGCCTCCTCACTTGTTATTCCTATTGCACCGAACACAACACCGAATTTTTCATTTCCATTCAATGTTTTAGCCTGTCTTGCAATCTGTGTTGCCAGTCTGTTATGTGATAAACCTGCGCCTGAAAATATCGGGAGTTTCTGTCCCATGACCAGTGTGTTCATTCCATCTATTGTTGAAATTCCTGTTTCAATAAATTCGCTAGGTTCTTCCCTGGAATATGGATTTATTGCAGCACCTGTTATATCCACTTTCTCCCTTGAATAAATTTTTGGTCCCTTATCTATTGGTTCGCCGAATCCATTGAATATTCTTCCAAGCATGTCATCTGATACCGGAAGTTTGAATGTATCCCCTGTAAATGACACACCTGTGCTGTTCGGGCTCATACTCGTGGTAGATCCATAAACCTGGACAACCGCAACCCCGTTCCTTGTTTCCAGAACCTGCCCCTTTACCCTTTCTCCATTATCCAGTATAACATTTACAATCTCGTTGTATGAGGCATTTTTTACATTGTCCACAAATAGAAGCGGGCCGTTAATCTGTGAAATGGATTTATATATAATATCAGACACTTTCAACACCCTCCATTATATTATTATATTCATTATTTATTTCCTTTATAACATCATTGTAAAACTTATTAAAATCTTCTTCCTTTATTTCTTTCATTCTTGATATCTTCATTCTGACCGGCAATGTTGCTGTTTGTGTCACTTTTAATCCTGCATCTATGGACCTTTCCTGCATTTCATTGAGTGTTTTAATAATCATCAGCATTTCATACTGTTTATTTATTGAACAGTACGTATCTATATCATCAAAAGCATTCTGCTGGAGAAAATCCTCCCTGATAATCTTGGCAATATCCAGAACGTTTTTCTGCTTTTCCGGAAGTGAATCATATCCCACAAGCTGGACTATTTCCTGCAATTCTGACTCTTTCTGAAGTATGCCCATCATCAGTGCATGCATCTGTGGCCATTCTGGATTTATATTGGATTTAAACCAGCCGGAAAGTGAATCAAGATAGAGTGAATAGCTGTTGAGCCAGTTGATTGATGGAAAGTGCCTTCTTGATGCCAGGGAAGCATCCAGTGCCCAGAATACACGTGTAACCCTCAGGGTATTCTGCACAACAGGATCTGATAAATCTCCACCAGGTGGTGAAACAGCTCCTATGAGCGTGATTGAACCTGTTCTCTTATCCTGCGGGATTATCTGTGCATTTCCTGATCTCTCATAGAATTCAGATATTCTTCTGCCGAGATATGCTGGATAACCCTCCTCTCCTGGCATTTCCTCGAGCCTTCCGGAAATTTCCCTTAAAGCCTCTGCCCATCTGCTTGTTGAATCAGCCATGAGGGCCACATCGTAACCCATATCTCTGTAATACTCTGCTATGGTAACTCCTGTATAAATACTGGCTTCCCTTGCTGCCACAGGCATATTTGAGGTATTTGCTATTAGAATTGTTTTTTCCATCAGGGGCTTACCGCTTTTCGGGTCCTGCAATTCAGGGAATGTTGTAAGTATCTCTGTCATTTCGTTGCCCCTCTCACCACATCCTACATAAACTGTTATATCTGCATCGGACCATTTTGAAAGCTGGTGCTGAATTACTGTGTTATGCAGCAGTATGGCGCCTTCTCCTCCAACAAAATTACTTCCAAATTCCGGAGTTGTTACATCATAAACATCAAAAGGGCCTATTAGTTCCTCTATTGAATCAATTCTGTCAAAGTATATAAATTCCAGAGATTCAGAGATGTTTCTTAACATATTAATATCTTCTCTAACCTCATCAGTATTATTTATTAGGATGGTCTGGGCAAATTTATTGATGGAAGAAACGCTCATTCTTTCATTTTGGCTAGTATAATTAGTTATTTCTACACAGTTTGATTTTAACTGATTGTAACTGGAGTTTGCTCTGTATAAACTATCTATTTTTTCTGAATCTAATGGAACCAGGTCAATGGCTGTATAAGTATTCTTCTTAAAATCTATATATTTTTCTACGTTCTCTATTTTTTTAAATTTTTCCTCTCCAATAGATAATCCCACATAGAATTTTTTAAGCTCATTTAAACCTCTTATAAAGATTCTATACCTATAATGTTCGCTTAAACTTTTATTCTTTCTAATAGTATGCAGTATACCAAGTTTTGTTAACAAATAGGATAATGATGTTGACAGATTTTTACTTGCAGTTGACAATTCTATTTGCCCTTTATAATAACTGCCATCACTCAGGTAATATCCTTTTAAAAATGCTGATATAACTCTCCGGCTTGATTTCATTATTATCTGTGGCACCTCCTTATCAGCAGCTAATTTTCCGGGTATTAATTTTCTTATAAATTCACATAATACGATACTGTTTACTATAAAATTGTTTGTTTTATCTTTTTGTATTTCTATTTTTCCACTTAAATTAAATACTTTTTTCAGCAAATATTCAACTCTTTCAAGTATGCTTTTGTCAGAATTTGTAATTACAAATGTGCTTTTGCCTCTTATATAACCCTCTGCGATATAAAATCCTAATAACTCTGAGAGATCTTCGGAAACAAAATTCGGTACCGTTACAATATTACCCTTCCTATCTCCCCTTAAGTACATAATCTCTGGGCGTTCCATGTTAAGTGTATCGTATATCGTTTTTATCCAGCTCAACTTTGGTGCAGGGTTATTTTCTGTTCTTGTAATCTGATTTAATATGTTCTCATCAATTACATTTCTTAGGATTTTTCTATTTTCCTTTGTTATATGTTTTAGTTTATTTTTAATTTCATCGCTGGCTGACCTGGCACCATAGAATACAGAGTAAATATCTATATTTTTATTCTCCTCCTCTGCTTCAAATTTTCTTATTGAAATAATATAATCTCCCGGTTCCAGATGTCCTGCCTCCGTTTCCACTATATTTCCTTCCCCATCCAATCTGAATAACTTATGAACCGGAGTTACCTTTACCTTCTTCCCTGTCCTCGTCTTTAATTTTAATAAAGTATCACTTTTGCCCTTGTATATATAATCAGATTTACTTTGAGAAATCTTTCCATCATAAAATGAAAATATTCTCAGAGGTGATTTAAGTTTTATAAGAGTCTCGTTCTCATTATGGTACTCTATTTCACCATTAGATATGGAATCTTCATAGATTTCTTCAATATTATGTATGCTACCATCTGCCATAAGCAATGGTGTATCACCGGCAACACATTTACCAGATCCGAACGGCCCCGGTACCGCTACTGTTCCTCCCTTTGCCACAGGGAAAAATGAGTCTATTACCCTTTGACCTGTAATAAGTGGAATTTCAGGTGCGAATTTGAGAAAAACCTTTCTGGCCTGCCTTACCGGCCATATCTGTTTTAATTTTACCTCCACGACCTTATTTTCTGATTGAATTGTACATACAGTATCTGATACCCTGAATTTTCCTGCCTTAATTGTTTTTATTACTCCATTAACCTTGTATGGAACCATTATTTTATGTGTGATTATGTCAGTTTCCTTCACTGTGCCGAGTATATATCCTTCTTCGACCTCATCACCCTCTTTCAACACAGGTTGAAACTCCCATTCCTTTTTCTCATCCAGCGGCGGTGCACTTGCACCTCTCACTATGAAATCACCTGTTTCTGACTGTATAACGTCCAGTGGTCTCTGTATTCCATCATATATAGATTTTAAAAGCCCAGGTCCGAGTTCAACGGATAATGGCTTACCTGTAGATATTACTGGTTCCCCTGGCTTAAGCCCGCTGGTATCCTCATATACTTGAATGGTAAATCTGTTTCCGACAATTTTTATCACCTCTCCTACAAGACCCAGTTTACCTACACGTACCACATCAAACATTTTTCCATCAAGGTCTGTTGCTATTACCACAGGACCGGATATGCTGTATATCTTTCCACTATTTTTCATTCAATCACCAATATCAATTCCCAATATTCTTTTTGCAAGATCATATACCGATTCTTCTTCTCTTATTCCCGGAAGCGGGATAAATATTACAAGTGGATCCATGGAACCGGCATACTCATTTATTTCATCAACCTTTAAATTTTTCTGGAAGGACTGTGATGCTAATATAACATTATATTTTTTAGATTTATATAATTCCCTGAGGAGTCTGGCACCATCCATAGGATCAGCTATGAAAGTATCATTTACTCCCACGAGTTTGAATCCTGTAATGAGTTCTTTCTCCCCTATAATGCAAAGGCTTGACATTTATATCAGCATCCTCTCTATTATATTACTATCAAGATTATATGACTTACCTATTATGATAGCTCTTAAATTATCTCTTTCTCGTTCGGCGGACAGTATATATGCGAATATATACTGAGAGGCAGTATCGCTCAGCATAACAGGAACGTACTGGTGAAACAGAGCGCTTCTCATTGCAGCCTCAAATAAACTCAAATTTCTGTTTTCCCTGTAAAAATCTATTGATTCACTTATATTAAAGTGCTTGAATACAGAAAGCAGTTCAACAACATCGCCTGATCTGAAAATATCGGCAAGTGCCTGCTTTGAATAATTGCCGTTCCCTATAATATTTTTTTCAATCTTTTCATAATCTACTTTCAATTCAATTGCCTTGGCAAGTGTCATTATATTTTTTAAATCAATTACGCTCTTAATATATTTAATTATCTGACCTTCATCTCCATTGTAAAATAATGCTCTTTCTACCAGATCACTGTAATATTTATAGTCCATTGAAGAAAGCAGCATTGAAGTATCCCCTGTTTTTTTGTAATCCTCCAGATCTTTTAAAAGATAGTTATAACCAAAATTCAATAGATAATTAACTACAGAGTCTACATCATTTTTTTCCAGCAGCACCCTGAAATCATCATTGTTGAGATTGCCTGCAAATATTCCCAGAGGAACATCCCTAAAACTCATTATGAATCCATCACCGGGTTTTATATCATGATGTATTACCTTTGAAGTTATAATCGCCTTTATGGTTTCTATGTCCCATTTAGATACATAGGTTTTCATGAAGGATTTCATCGGTGGCGGGATGGCGAACAGTGCAAGTTTGGAATTTTTTATCACATGTCTATTTATTGCAGTCAAAACGATCTGTACATCATCGTCACTTAATGATGTAGCCTTGTCAATATCTTCTCTGTATGACGTTTCATATAACTTCAAACGTATGTCCTTTATATCGAGTTCCATAAGAGATTTTATAAAAGCATCATTGAGATAGTCATTGAAATGTACTTTTAATCTTCCATAGCTCCCAGAATATGTAGTGTTTATAAGAATCACCACTATTTAATATTCTCATAAAGGTACGTCTCTATGTCATATGAAACAGAATCAAATATGTTGCCCAGTCTCATATCTGCTTCTTTTTTCCCATCCACGCTTCTGGATATAATTCCTGACTTAATGGCTTTATCAACTTGAAATTTTACAGAAGCTGAAAATTTAATATTCTCCAACTTTTCTTTATCACTTTCTGAACAGTACACTGTGAATTTTTTTCCCAGTTGTTTTTCAGATTCGTTTAACATTATTTTCAGAAGTTCCGGATAATTAGATGATTTATTCAGTGATGTAACATACGATTTTAAACGTTGCATGGTATTGCTAAGAATCTCTTTTTTCCGATCATCAATAATTTTTTTTGATTGCAGTTTTATTGAATCTTCAGATTGTCTTATAATATTTTTTATATCGTTTTCAGATTTTACCTTATAATCCTGTTTTATTCTGGACAGTTTGTCGTTACAGGCTTTGGTAATATCCTGTATTTTTTCCGAATAACTATCTCTAATCTGTTTTAACTCCGATTCCGTAGTACTTTGAATTTCATTTAAAATATTTTCAAGAGACATAAAAACCAATTTTCATATTACATGAAGCAGTAATATAATTCCCAGAACAAAACCTATAATCCATAGCGTTTCCGGTATAACAAAGAAGAACAGTACCTGTCCAAATTTTTCAGGTTTTTCAGCTATTATACCCATACCAGCTGCCCCAATACCCTGCTGAGCCATACCCGTCCCTATCA
>JAKAAE010000035.1 GCA_021797225.1 Thermoplasmata archaeon
GCATCCCGCAAAATATCAGGATCGGCATCCCATATCTTACCCCATTTTCCTTCATTGAATGCCGATATGCAGGTTTCTAAATATTCTCTGGCTCCCGGAGGAATTTCACTAGCACCTCTCTGGAATATATCGAGCCTGTGCACAAGTGAACCGCTTGCAAGAATGCATAAATTTCTTTTGATAGTGGAAGACCCCATAAGCCTGCCTAGTTCAACATGTGCCTGTGCTCCAATATCAGGGCATATGGAAATAGGAATCACAGGCACTGCTGCATCCTTAAATATATGCAATAATGGAGACCATGCGCCGTGATCCAGTCCCCAGTTTCCCACACTGCCTATATTGATATGGTTCTCGTTTCCCAGTTTTATTAACTGTTCTCCCAGTTCGGCGTCGCCGGGCGGTTCATATTTAACTTTATACAGTTCTGGAGGAAATCCATAATAATCGAAGATCTGTTTAAGTTCAGGTGTATCAACAATTCCAAATCCTCCGGAAGTTTGAAAATGTGGTGTCATAATTATAACGGCATCCACCCCATCCTCTATCCCCCTTCCAAAGCTTTCAAGTGCCTTTACTGTTTTTTCATGATCCACACCAATATTTCCTATAAGCGAGGGCGAATTTGGCACAAAAGCAATTGCTTTAATCATAATATAATAGCCGTTAAGGTATAATAATATTTTTCATTATGACATTTAATATGAGCAATTATCCGTACTGGTTACACCAATCATTCTACAAGGAATCCATGTTTTAAAGGATCTTCAGGGTTAACAATAATTTTGCACAGTTGTGTAATCCACGCCCTCCCGGTAATCTCCGGTACTATTATAGTATTCCCATTAACCTTTTCAGAAGAAATTATCCTGCATTTAAATCTGGAACCTATAATGGACTCATTGGTATACTGTCCGTTTACATCCAGTTTCCCATCATGGACGAGCAGTGCAGCCCTTGCAGCTGTACCGGTACCGCATGGAGATCTGTCAAAGCTATTACCTGCAAAGGTAACAACAGCACGGTAATCGTGCCTGCTATCCGTAATCATGGCCAGTGGCTTCAGATTTTTTGCACTATCAGGGTACATCTCTTTTATTGTCATCTGTGATTTCTCCCTGATTATCTTTCCATACTCCAGAAGCTTCCCTATGTTTTCAGGGACAACATCGATTCCGATGGAATCAGATTCCACTATGGCATAGAAATTGCCGCCATATGATATATTTACAGGTATGCTTTTTCCATCAATGTCTACATTTATTTTTTTTACAAAATATGATTTTACGTCAACTATCGACACAGAAACTGGTTCTCCATTTTCTATTTTTACCCTTGCCTTGACATTTCCGGCTACGGTATCATATGTAATTACTTTTTCACTGCCTTCAAACTGAACATAACCCAGGGCAACAAGTGCTGTGCTGACACCTATTGTGGCATGCCCGCACATGTCCAGATATGAATCTGTTGTTGGATATATTACTGTATAATCGCTTCCCGGGTTAACAGGTGGAAGTAGTACGGCACCGAACTGATCCTTATGCCCTCTGGGCTCCTGCAAAAGTGTTGTTCTGATATAATCATAGTGCTGAATAAAATAATTTCTTATCGATAATGCATCAGGCAGGTTTTTAGGTATATTATTCCAGAAAATTATGCGTGTAGGCTCGCCCTCAGTATGCGTATCTATAACATCCAGTGTTAATTCAGATTTAAAGCTCATGACATTGAAATTATTGATTTCATAAATAGTTTGGGATATATCTAAAATAATTTGCCCCTCCTTAAAATGTAATAAAGCAAATTCAGGGTTATAGCCACTGTTGGAAGTAGGATAAGCAGGAACTCATAATTATTCCCGATATTCAGGCCGCTCATTGGTATAAGTCCTGCAAACAGATACAAGAAGGAGCTTAACAATGGCGCAGCTCCATTTTTTACATGGATTTTATTCCAGTAAGTTCTCAATCTTCTTGAAATTATGGCAATATAGATCATCACTGGAATAATATATTCAGGTTCATCCAGGTCTATATTCATCTCTTTTCTGAAAACGTTAATGAATGCTACATGTACATCCCCAGAAATAACATAAAAATTTATTTTATTCGAGTTTAAATTTTTCAATCCCTGATGATCGATTATGAAATCATGTCCCTCATATTCCATGGATGAGTTCTTCCTGACATAACCCTCATCCAGAAAATTGTGCCTGATTACGTATACTCCATTTTCCAGTGACAGTTTTACGTTGATGCTGCCCTCGATGGAGATTTCCTTCCAGTGATTTCCTGGTATAATCTCAGCAGAGAATCCATTTTCTCCCGTAATTTTATGATCGGAATATGTGTACATTTCTTCTGGCATTCCATATATTTTATAATTTCAAAGTAAATAAATTTAACCCGAATTATATGTCTAGCCTAAAAAGTTTATTTAAACCTGTAAAAGTATTTAAATAAATATAGAAAAAGAACGTTATTTATTAAGGATATTCATTGCAGCCTCTTTCAGTATTCTTGCCCCGGTATAAAGCTGGTCTTCATCTGCATCAAAGGTAGGTGAATGATTCGGTGAGTTTATCCCTTTTTTAACATTGCTGGCACCGAAGAAATAATACGCTCCGGGTATTTTCTCGAGGTAATAAGCAAAGTCCTCGCCACCCATATTGGGTTTTGGGTGCTCTATATTTTTCTTCCCTACAATTTTCTCAGCTGCTTCTTCTATATCCCTGGATATCTTTTCATTATTTATCAAAACAGGATATCCTTTTTTATAGTTATATTCATATTCTATTCCATATGTGGATTTCAGCCCCTCTAGGATATCTTTTATTCTTTTTATAATCTTTTTTTGAACCTCTAGGTTGAACGTTCTGACAGTACCTGTGAGCTTGGAATGTGCTGCTATTATATTGTACCTGTAACCTGCATTTATCGTTCCCACAGTTATAACTGCCGCTTCCATTGGGTCTATTTCTCTGGAAACTATTGTATTCAGCATTTCTACAAGATGCGCCGTGATATATACCGTATCTACCGCATCCTGTGGCGCAGATCCATGGCCACCTTTTCCATGTACCGTAATGTCAAATTCATCGGCATTTGCCATCATCTCCTTATAGTATATTGCCACATGGCCTGCGGGCATAAATCCCATTATGTGCTGTCCTATAATATAGTCAACGTTGTCCAGTGCTCCATTTTTTATCATATCAACTGCGCCCCCGGGAGGAAGCTCCTCGGCCGGCTGGAATATAAGCCTTATATTTCCATTCAGTTTTTCTTTATCGGCAATAAGCATCTTAGCAGCACCAAGGAGCATTGCCATGTGAGTATCATGCCCGCAGGCATGCATTACTCCTTCATTCCTGGATACATAGGGTACTTTATTCTCCTCTGTTACCGGTAAGGCATCTATATCCGCCCTTATTGCTACTGTTTTGTTTCCTTTTCCTTTAATATCCGCTATTATTCCGGTCTCAGTTATTCTTTTCGGCTCAAGTCCCATTGCTTTCAGCTCTTCTTCAATTTTATCTGCCGTTTTATACTCCTTGAAACTCAGTTCAGGGTATTCATGAAAATACTCTCTTATCTGTACTATATACTCATTTATTTCCATAGGCAATCAATTTCAATATGGTATATTAATTATTTCAGTTTAAAAGTAGTAAATTAACAGATAAGCTCTGATAATCTGTTATTGTACCTTTATAGTAATGTTAACAGTATATACTTGCTGAGACCTGTTATTATAAATATAAAAATCTAAATTAAAAATAATAATTACTTTTTACTTTTCTTATGCGGATCGTACGCATAATTATTATATTTTGTGCGGTACCACACAGCAGTCATGATTATTGTCACTATGACAAAGAAACCTGTTATGGCAACGGAATATCCATTCGGATCATACCCACTGTAAGTTCCAGATGTAAGTGCTGCGGTGAGAATGGTTATCCCGGTCATCACTATGACAAATGCCTTTATTCCAGCTTCACTTCTGCATTTGGGCTCCTTTTCTTCTCTCTGTTTCTCACTACTTTCTATAATTTCCATTTTAATCCACCACCTTTCTGTATATTATGTGTGCCACTATCAGCAGGGATATCATAACAATTATGAAGAATTCCAGGCTGCTTACTGCCATCTGTAAATCTCCACTGAGTATATGTCCCGACGCACATCCATCGGCCATCCTTGCACCGAGCAGCATAAGAAATGCACCTGAAAATGAACCGGCTGCTCTTTTTATCTGGCTGTTTCCGAATCTTTTCTCCCAGGAAGGAGGTATTACATTATTGAATGACTGAAATCTCCTTGTAAAGAATATGGATGCCAGGAATGCACCGAATAGTGTTCCTATATCACTGAAGGGCTCCCATCCAATGGTATGCACAACAAGTGTACTATATTTCCATGTACCTGCAGGTAGCCAGATTTTTGCAACAATCCATGAATATGTTGTGGATTCTCCGAATATCTGGTGCAAGAACATTTCAAGCACTACAGTCAATCCTATTATTATCCCTACGGACATCATTACCACACCGAAGAGTTTTGATGAAACAGTCCAGTGGTAATTTACCTTCTCGGGAAGGTTATTCTTGCCCAGGGGCATTGAAGCACCCTCGAGAAGCATGCCTGCAGTTTCCACGTACTTTGCTTCCTCCTCGGGACTGAGAGTTTTCTCCTTATGAAGCGATGTATATGCACAGCTTTTTCCACCCTTATATCTTGGAAGGAGATACGCAATTGAAAACATTATAATTGCCCATGCAACAGCTATTCCAAAACCTACATACAGATCGGTATCCACCTTCCCACCGAAATATAGCTGACCAAAATTATCATAAGTCACAAGCCACTGGCCAAAAGATGTCTGGTATATTAATGTCCATGATGCTGCACCCAGCAATCCACCGAGAACAGCATATACTGCATCTCTTCTTCCTTCACCGAGAGCCATCCATACTGTACCTGGAACATATCCAGATATTGCTATTCCAGTACCGAATATTGCCGCCCCAAGTGCAACTCCCCATACGTAATCTGGTTTAATTCCCCAGTGGAACGACACTCCCAGTGCTGCGAGACCGTATAAGGCCAGTGCGCCTGCACCTATTGCAATAGCTATACATCCAACAAATAACCTGTCCTTCCATCTGCCGAGCCTGATCAGAACTTCCGGATTTGAAATACCCCACGCTTCTGCAAGCCCGCCAATTAACATGCCTATGAATAAACCTATCCATTCCCATGCTGTTACCGATATCATTTTAATTCACAACGAATTATCACAATAAAATATTTTAATACGTCACCTTATATGTTAACTGCTTTATTTAAATATACTCCAAATTTTTTAATCAATAAATTAAATCAAATGTATTCAAGTGGCATAAAAATTAATATATCTGGTATAAATAGGTATTTATGGACAGACTTGCCATTGCAGATTATACTATAGGTGCTGTAGCTGTTATACTTGTAATTTACAGTGCAGTTTCTAACATTTTCTTTCCATTCAAATATTTCACTTATTATGCTGCTCTGCCGACGTTGATAATATTAGTACCCCTATACTTTTTACACAGACATATATATAAATTAAGAAATTCAAATTAAAATAATCAAAGGTTTTAACATTTCAATTTGTACGCATTATATTATCACCAAATTATGGTTAATCCACCCACTATTTAATCAAGTCAGACTATAAGCCAAAGAAAAAAATCATAATACTATTAACAGTATCCGGCAATCTGATGATTTTGTAAAAGAAAAAAGTTAAATATTGTATACAGTTTAGTTTGATATGAGTGAGAGTGAGAAACAAATAGATGTAGTCGAAGAGGCGCAGACAGTTGGCGGAGCCTTAAAGGTAATTATCCCGGTAGCTTTGGGAATGTTTCTGGTTGGTTTCGATGCTGATCTATACTTTTTCGGTGGTACATTTATAACCACCATAATACATGTGAATGCGTTTTATATAGGTGTAGCATCTTCAGGGTTTGCAGCAGGCATAGCAATATTCAGTGTCATCGGAGGATATATATTTGATAAGATTACTACTAGAAACGGCATAATTATTTCACTTGCTATAATATCAATTTTTTCGACACTAACAGGTTTTGTGACAAATCAATATGAATTAGTTGCATATCGTTTTCTTGTCGGATTCGGAACAGGTATGATTCAACCCGAAATTATTGCTTTCCTTGGTGATATCAGACCGGAAAGAAGGCAGACTGTGATAGCTTCTGAAGGTATAGCATTTGGATTGGGATTATTTGTTGCACCGTACATATTTTCTGCATATTCAACCCTTGCAACCTTCGATATACCATTTATAATAGCTGGAATTTCAGGACTCGCTTTAATAGTTGTTGTTCTTGCACTTGTTCCGTCAAAATATAAAGCATACAAAAAACCTGAGAAAAGTATAATTGAAGTTATTAACAAACCCCTTATCTTTATATCTGCTTCGTTTTTATTTTTTGGAATTTCTTATTTTGCATTCGAAAGTTATGCAACTCCCTATATGGAGGCTTACGGATTTTCAAAAGGAGCGGCAGCGGTAGCATTTTCAACATTTGGCCTTGCCTTGCTGATTGCAACTCTACCGGGTGGCATTATAGGAGATAAATTTAAGAGAAAACTAGTAATAATAGCTTCTGCCATTATCATGGTAATAGCCAATGTAATGATGTTTATACAAACACCTATATTCCTCGTGATTACACTCAGCATAATTCTATTCGGGGCCGGCTACGGTATATATGGAAATGTGTCAGCATTTGCTCAGGAAACAGTAGAGGATCAGTGGAGAGGTTCTGCTGTGGGCTTTATGTTTTTGATATTTAATATAGGCTCACTTGTAGGCGGAACTCTTATGGGGGCTGCTATCAGTTTAGTTGGATACCGTATGGCAGGCTTATACGTGATGATTATACCTATGATACTCAGTTTCATACTTATAACACTAACACCTAAGATTAAGATCCCTTCAGGAGGTAAGTCGAGTAAAACAAAGAAAGTGATAGAGCCGGAATAATAATATTTTTTTTAAAAATAATATATAATATGAATTTAATTTTCATTATTATAGGTAGGAATAGCTGTCAAAATTGTTAAATTTTTAGGACTGTGTCAGCCGGAGAGCAAGTTTTGCCAATAGATTCACTCCAGTTTCCAGGGAAGTTTCATCTATGTCAAATTCGGGGCTATGATTGGGCGCGGTTATTCCTTTTTCTTTATTTGATATTCCAAGTCTATAAAAAGTACCTTTTCTTTGTTGAAGGTAATAACCAAAATCTTCGCCACCAAGTGCCTGATTTACCTCTACAACACGATCCTTTCCAATGAGATTCTCTGCTTCCTCTTTGAGTATTGAAGTTACATACGGGTCGTTTACCATTACTGGATAACCGTATTCATACACATATTCAAAATCTATGCCGTAGGCTGCTTTTAATCCATTCATAATATGTTCTATTGATTCCTTTGCCTTATCCCGATCGTCCTGTGAAACTGTTCTCACTGTACCTGATAGATCAACCTTATCAGCAAGTACATTATGTCGGTAACCACCATTGAATGTTCCAACAGTTATTGCGGAAGCAGATGTTTGGGAAAGAATTCTGGATACAACCGATTGAAGCATTACTACAAACTGAGATGCAACATAAATTGCATCTATTCCCCTTTCTGGCATGGAGCCATGCCCACCCTTTCCCTTGATTTTAATATAAAATGTATCCGAGTTTGCCGAAACCGCACCTGATCTATATCCAACATACCCACTAGGCAGTCTCGAATCTACATGTTGTCCAATTACATAGTCCACATTGTTTAGAAGCCCATCTTCTATCATTTTTATTGCCCCACCGGGTGGGTTTTCCTCAGCAGGTTGGAAAAACACCCTTATAGTTCCAGTGAATTTAGTTTTTTCAGATGTCAACTTCTTTGCCAGTCCCAGTACCATTGCTGTGTGAGCATCATGACCACAGGCATGCATAATCCCGTCATTAATGGATTTGTATTCTTTATCATTTACTTCCTGAACAGGCAGAGCATCTATATCCGCTCTGACTGCAACAGTTTTACCTTTTCCGTCCCCTTTAATGTCTGCATACACTCCAGTACCCGCGATTCTTACCGGTGCCAATCCCATTTTTTTGAGTTCATTTACAATAAACTCTGATGTTTTTTCTTCTTTGAACGATAGCTCAGGACGCGCATGAATATATCTTCTTATTTGTACTGTATACTCTTCAATTTCTGACTCCATACAACTTTAATAGTTACAGGAATATAAAATAATCTATTTATTTAACCGGATATATACCAGAGTTACTGGAATTCAGATAGAAAATTCTTTGTATGCTCTATTGCCAGTCTAAAATTCTCTATACTGACGCTTTCATCAGGTGCGTGCGCCTTTGATATGTTATCCCCTACACCAATGGCACTTACTGCATTTTTAATTCCGAGTTCCCTAGTAAAAAGATCCATTGGTTGTGTACCGGGCGAATTGAGCATGATTATCGGTTTTCGCCCATAAGTTTTTATTGCCGATGAGATCATTTTCTGTGCCAGTTCCGTGTCTGGGGCAGTCCTTACTGGATATTCCATACCAAGTGGATTCATTTCAAGATCAAAGCCCATCTTTCGTAAGTAATCTTTCATGGAATCAAATATAATTTCCGGATCCTGATCTGGAACCAGCCTGAAATCCACTTTTGCCTTTGCTTCTGCGGGTAAAACAGTTTTTGCTCCTTCTCCAGCATATCCTGATATAATGCCTGCTATATTGCATGTGGGGCTTGTAAATAATTCCTTAATTATTCTCTCTTTATCATCAAACATGAAATTTTTAAGGCCATAGGAACTCTTCATCCTTTCAATATTGAATGGATAATCCTTTAGAATATTCAAATCATTGTTAGATAGCGGGGTAATATTATCATAAAAGCCAGGTATCTCTACTTTATTATTATCATAGACACTATCTAATGCATTTATAAGATTCCAGGCAGGACTAGGGGCTATCGCAGCCAATGAAGAATGCAGATCTGTTGTTCCAGTCCTACTTTTAAGTTCTACATATAATAACCCTTTAACTCCAAGGGCTATAACGGGCCTATTCTCTTCTCCTACCTGGCTGCCCTCCATTATAACGTCATCCGCTGCAAATCTATCTTTATTTTTTACGATAAATTCTTTGAGATTGGGACTACCGATTTCTTCTTCCCCTTCGTATAAAAATTTTAAGTTGACATGTAGCTCATTATTTTCTAGCGCCTTCTCGATGCCGAAAATTCTAGCCATCAGTGTCCCCTTATTGTCTGCCGCTCCCCTTGCGTAAATCCTTCCATGGTCTTCGGATGCCGCAAAAGGTTCATGTGTCCACTCATTTTCCGGGTCTATTGGTTGAACATCATAATGGTTGTACACCAAAAGTGTTTTAGGAGCGCCTGTAAAGTACTCTCCATAAACAACAGGATTTCCAGACGTTTGTATTATTTCGCTTTTAATTCCCATATTTTTAAGTAACGCTTTCAGAAATGAAGCTGCCTCATTTATGCCGGTTCCTTTTGCAGACATTGATGGTATCTTTAGAATTCTTTTATATGCATCAAGCATTTCATTGAAATCTATAACCATTCTAAAGCACCTCTTTCCCGCCCAAATATACGTGGTTAATTCTGGAAATATCAGAAATATTCTCAGAAGGATTTCCATCAATAACTAAAATGTCAGCATTATAATCCGCAGATAAGCGCCCCTTATGAATCCCTATGTTATTGACGTTTCCAGTTGCAGACCTCAGGGCATCTATGGGACTCATATCTCCGTATTTTGTCATAAGTATAAGTTCATTCCAGTTTTTGCCAATATCTATATCCTTACCCGTTTCAAATCCGAGATCTGTACCGCACAGGATATTTATTCCAAGCTCCTTGGCTTTTGGCAATACATGTTTTATGCCATCTATTACATCAGTAATTTTTTCTAGACCCCACGCACTTACACCTAGTTGCTTTCCATATTTAACCAGAAGTTCCTGTATAGAAAGTGTTGGGGTTAGTGATACACTATATTCTGCCATTAATTTAAGGGTTTTATCTGATGCTAAGGTTGCATGCTCTATAGTTTTAACACCGGAGACTACTGCATTTTTAATACCCTGATCGCCATGGGCATGGGCTGCAACATATGTTCCAGATTTTCTTGCCTCGTTAACAATAGCTTTAATCTCCTCTATTGTAAATTGTTCCTGATCTGGTCTGTCTTTCTGAGAAAGCACACCACCAGTGCTAAAAATTTTTATGAAGTCACCTCCCTGCCTGAGCACAGTTCTTGCACCCTTTATGCATTCATCAACTCCATCACATATTTGGGACATACCACGGTCTTCATTCCATTTAATAGGTATCGTATGAGAAAATTCCCCGTGCCCAAATGTTTGGCTGAGAGGTTTTCCCGCAGCGATTATATCTGGTCCAGTTAAATAACCCTTCCTTATTGCGTCCCTGAGATAAATTGCATTTGTTCCTCCACAGTCACGTACAGTGGTGAAACCCGCTTTAAGCAACTTATCTAGCCATGGAATGGTTTCAAGTAGTTTAGCGTTAGGGTCCTCTATCAATGATTCCATAATTAGATTCCCTGATTTAGCGCCTGTAAGGTGTATGTGAGCATCTATCATACCGGGCATTATAAATGCGTCTTTATACTCTCTGATATCGTCTGACTTAATGTTATTTCCGACCTCCCTGATAATACCATCTTCTACCAACACTGAATTGGCGTTCAAAATATTATTTCCATCAAATAGGGTCTTTCCTTTTATAACATACTTCATAAAAATATAACTTTAAATGATTTATAAACGTATTCATTGTTCATCCGCTATTTAAAAGATTGTGTGTATTCAAACATAAATTAAAAATTTTCAATCAATTTCAATATTTGGGATACTAGCAGGTATGAGGCAATGGGTCTGACTACGCCACCAAATCCTTTCCTGGTCTAAGTCAGGTTATACAGAACCAGTAAGTTCCAGCACTAACCCCATTTGTTCTACGTCTCATTATATTTCTATAAATAATTAAACCGGATATATTAAAATAAAAAATAGACTTTGTCTTATGTTTGTAATATTATAGTATCAGTAGGAACCCGCCAATTATATCCAGTATTGGGCCTATTACGAACCCACCACCCAGAAAGAGTATAATAAATCCAAGAATTATTATGATAATTCCATTAGCCAGTTTATCTTTACTGCGCGTTCCCCTGGCCATGGAGTATATGATATATGCAAGTATTATCCATATAACAGGCAAAATTGCCATAAGCACTGAACTTCCTATTACTGCAAAACCCGCAGGATTGAAAAACATGAGCTGGGCAGCTCCAGCAAGCCCTGTAATGAACAGAAGAAGCAATGCCAAAATTCCCGAGATCATTACTATAACTGAACCTAGTGTTGTTATTAGATACCTTATTCTAGCGTTTGAAGCCATTCTACTATATAATAATCTTTATATAAAAATATATGTTAAAATTTAAATTACCTCCTGTTTATTCATATCATAACCTTATCTCTGACGCATTATTTTCCATACCTCATCAGGAAGTTTCTCCATCATATTGAACATGCTGGAACCGTATAAGGATTGCCCGCCATCAGCAGTAATAACATCTCCGTTGATATAGGATGCCATATCAGATATTAAAAATGCGGCTATTCCTGCTATTTCGCTCTTTGTTCCCAGCCTCCTCTCAGGATTTCCCTCTATTATTTCATTTTCATACTGCTCTCCGGGCAGAAGCCGTGACCATGCCCCTTCTGTCTTGAATGCACCAGGTGCAATTGCAACAGCCCTTATCCCAAAATGGCCCCACTCAGCGGCGAGGGACCTTGTCAATGCAAGTACCCCTGCCTTGGCTACAGCGGATGGGACAACATATCCGGATCCTGTCCATGCATAAGTGGCAACTATGCTGAGGATTACCCCTTTTACAGAGTTTTTAATCCAGCGCTTTCCCATTTCCAGTGATGCGTATGAACTTCCGTTGAGCACTATCCCTATTACAGTATCAAATGCTTTGGGACTGAGATCCTCAGTTTTACTGATAAAA
>JAKAAE010000036.1 GCA_021797225.1 Thermoplasmata archaeon
CTTTTAATGGTATATGTACCCCTCATTTCAGAGGATTGCACCACAATTTTTTTCAGGCGATCGTATCTATCGACGAACATCTCGCGGAAATCTTCAACTGAACTGTGGGCTTTGATATCCGGTATATACACCTCAAAATCCATTTTTTTACGTACTGGCTGCCTGATTAATTTTAAAACATCATTTAATGTGAGAAAACCGCTATCAAGAACCTCCTGCGTAACCAGATGCGGGAGCAATTCACCCATGCCCGCATCAAGTATTCTATCAAGGGCATCCTTTGTAACCATGATGCCTTTCTCATGAAAATACGTAAGTACCTTGATCCGGTTATCGAACAAATCCATTACAACATTAATACATCCTTCCTTTAATTTTTATTGGAATTTTTTTTGATCAATTCATTTTCGGTGAGATATTATAAAGTTAAACTACTAATCTCTCAACAATGGAAATACAATGCACTTCGGAATAACCAAACACATCTTTAATTTTATAGTGATTATTTAACCTTAGACTGGATTTTGTTAATAAAGACTCTGTTATGTTATGTTTGTGTGTTATTGCCAATTTGATAATTATAATTACAGTATGTAATGATCATTTATATAACAAAGAATTAAAAAATAATTATTAGTTATAGCAACCGATACATCTAATTTAAGTAAAGGTATAATGGGAAGAAGTCTTGGAAGTTATTTACAGCTATGTACCGTATATTCCAGGATTTTGTGAAATCTAAAGTTAAGGAAACGAATTTATAAATAGCATATAATAGAAATAATAATATCACAATTTTATTACATAGAAAAGGTATTTCGATCTTTTTGCTCATTCAGGAAATATCATTGAAAACCGTAAAGGAGGTATGTAAGTAATATGAACTAACTAAGTACAAATATTATAAGTCTTTTAAAGAGGCTCCTAGTTTTCAAGCTTTACACTAAAAGTATTGGGATAGAAGAATTGAATTTTATCGATTAAAAGGGTGGATTTATTTTTTTCATGATGCTTTTCTAGAATCAAGCAATAATAGTTTCAACACGACAAATCATGTTTTAGTTGAATTGGTTAAAAAATATTTTAGCAAATATAACAAAGTCTAGAGTTTAATTTAATTCATACTGTTTACCCGTATACTTCTCTTCCCCTGAAAATTACCTGCCTTTGTTGTGTAAGATTTCTGATATCTTTAATGGGGTCATTCTTTAAAAAAACTAAATTGGCATCTTTGCCAACCTCCAAAGTCCCAGTTCTATTTTCGTTCCCTAACACCTTAGCAGCATTGATGGTTATAGACCTCAGGACATCTATATTTGCCATTCCATATTCAGACATTAATATAGCTTCATCAATAAGTCGAGGAATATCACCGAAGTTCGGTGAATATGCATCAGTACCCCCAGCAATTTTTACACCTGCATCAATGGCATTAAGGAAAGCTTCTTTGTGATGTTTTGCAACTTCCTTGGCTTTCTTGATGGCCTCGGGCATAACGCCGGGAACATCCTCGGCTAATTTTTTATAAACAAGTAGGGTAGGAACGTAGACAATACCTTTTTGGGCCATCCTTCTGGCAGTATCTTTATCCATAAAAGCTCCATGATGTATAACTTCTACACCGTTTTCTACACAGTTTTTAATACCCTCTAAGTTGAGAGCATGGGCGGTTACTTTAATTTTGTATTTACTTGCCTCGCTGGTGATCGTCTTAATCTCTTCCGGATCAAGTTGTATCGATTCTAATTTTTCTGCCCCATATGATCCATAAGCTCCTGATGTGGCAGAAATTTTTAAAAGATCAGCACCATTTTTAATTAGATTCCTTGTTGCCCTCAGAGCGTCATCCTTCCCGCTGATTTCATAGCCCAAGCCTGCTCCATGTCCACCTATTATGCATATTATTCTTCCAGTTGCATATAGCTCTGGACCGAATATTACTCCTTGCCTTATAGCTGCAGCCAGGTCAATAGCTAAATCATCCACGGAACCGACGTCCAAAAGCGATGTTACTCCAATTTTTAGATGATCCATTGCATTTTTGTAAGCGCGTATGATTCCTATTTTAGGTCCTTCCTTGGCTAATGTTGATTTTGGATCTATGCCCCCATTCCAGTTGAGATGTACATGAAGGTCTGCCATACCTGGTATTAAAAAATTATCATTACCGTCTATTACATGTACTTCAGTCTTTGTACCCGATAAGCTAGGCCCTATGTCTATTATTTTTCCATCGGAAATCAAAATATTCTGTTTTTCTTTTATAGCCGCCTCTCTTACATCTACCAAATTCACATTTTTTATCAAAGTTTCTTTATTTCCGTTCATAATTTCACCTTCCATTCAAGCCTCGGGGGCAGAAGTTGCCTCCAGATCCTTACTTGTCGTCTCTTTACCCAATATAATCACTGCTAGAGCACCTATTAACATGATTATAAAACTCATTACAAATATTCCTGAAAAATGAATGGACGATAATAGTACACCGAAAAGTATTGGAGAAGCTATAGCGCCAACTCTTGCAAACGAGGATGCGTACCCCATTCCAGAGGTTCTAAATTTTGTTGGGTACTGTTCAGGTGTATAAATATAAACTCCGCCGAATAGACCGTTCAGGAAGAAAGACATCAGCGCGTAAAGCACGATAATAAGCACAAACATTCTACTATATGCTAAAGCAATTGCCACAGAGGCACCAGCCAGCATGAAAATTACCAATAGCAATTTTCGTCCTATTTTATCGCTTATGAAGGCAGCTACATAGTAACCAGGGGCCTGCATAATATAAGATAGTAGGGAAACGCCAAGAGAAGTTACTATGGTATAACCTAAGGCTACAAGTAATGTAGGGGCAAATGTAAAGAACCCATAGTAGGCAAAGCCGGTTGAAAACCAGAGAATCCAGAGCATAGCGGTCCTCCTAATATATTGCTTAGACCATATTTCTCTGAAGCTGTTCTCCTTTTTTGATGACTTTTGTTTAGCTCGTTCAAACGTTTCATAGACATCTTTGACATAGCTTTCACTGCTTTCACCGTTTATAGTTTTTGGGAGGTCAAGGTTTCCACGTATTTTTGTAAGTACTGCATCTGCCTCGGCATCTTTCGCATTTAATCTAAGCCATCGTGGAGATTCCGGCAGTTTAAATCTCATAACAATAACGTAAAAAACAGGCAGGGCAGTAATTATAATTGCAATACGCCACCCAATAATGGGTATTGGTACTAGAAAGTAACCTAGTATTGCTGCGATTATAAAACCGAATGAGAAAAATCCAGTAAGATAACCTGTATATTTCCCTCTAATTGATCTAGGGATGAATTCACTGAAATATGGTGCAATTACTGCACTCTCACCGCCAATGCCAAACCCCGCAACTATTCTTAGAATAGTGAGCTCGGAGAAGTTTGCGGAAAAGGCGCTTACTAGTGTGAAAATAGAATAGATTATCAACGTATATTGAATGGATTGTTTCCTTCCAAATTTATCACCTATTAATCCCCAAAAAGTTGCACCTATCAAATAGCCTATCAATGTGCTCGCTGCAAGCACTCCCGTCTCTAGCCCATTCAGATTAAAAGGCACAGTTATTATGGGCAATATAAATGCAATTATAGCTAGAGATAGAGCATCGAATGTGTATCCCAGTCCACCCAAAACCATTAATTTACGATAGAAACTTTTATTCATTGAGGAATCTATCAATGCCACATCTCTTGCGATTTTCCAATTGAGAGAATTTTCCATGACACGCATAAACATACTAAATTATAAACTTGTTGATTAGTTTCCTGCCATTTTTGCACCTGTTAATTATTTAATGTAACAAAAAATTTAGCTATTATTAAATCACCATACATAGAAGATGTTGAATAATTTTATTACATCCTTTTTTACTTCTTTGAGCTCCCCAACCCAAATCAGTATCGCCATACTATAAAGCTAAAAACACTATCATGCTATTCCGATTATGCAGTCAAACCAACGCCTAATGATATAAATTCTTATAACTATTGAAGGAAAAAATAGCACACAAAATACAAAATTATGCAACCCCAGTTACATATTATATACCCCTTCTGGATATTTTTGCTGAGTTATTGTCAGTATAATTTAACTATATACAAAAATGCCCACATCAATATAAATACCATAATCTTTGAATATAACATATTATTAACTTTTATTTCTTGCCTATTATCAAATATAAATCAATGATAAACAATCGCCATTTCTATGTTTAGTTTAAATATATGAATTGTAAATATATTCTTAAATGGTAATTAGGTATAATTGAGATTTTATGGTGGGTTTATAAAATTATAATTTTTCTAAAGAGTTCATAGTCTCTCTGATATTATTGCATAACCTTGGAAATTAGTCATTTGTGATACTAGGGATTCTTTGCACGAATTTGTAATATAGAATACCGATAATTATGACCACGCCCAACGATTATATGTGTAACGATTTTTTTAAACATATAGGAACATACAGGATGGCACAAATCAATTCAAGCTTTGTATAGAGAATATTATTTGACATTGCCACTTGGTCAATGATTTAAAAGTTATGGGTATAATAAATAACTCTCTTATTGTATATGTATTTTTTTAGTTTATCTAAAAATTTTTCATGAATAATCTTAAATAGTTTATAAGTCTTACTTTTCCATGTTTAAAGAGAAGTTTCAAAATATAAAAGAGGGCTATACATTCGATGATGTACTGCTCAAACCATTGCATTCATCAATAGAACCAAAAAATGCAGATGTTTCCAGTAGTTTTTCACGGCATATAAAGGTCAGGATACCCATAATCAGTTCTCCAATGGATACGGTAACAGAAGACCCCATGGCAATAGCAATGGCACGTTACGGTGCACTTGGTATTATACATAGAAATATGTCATCCAACGAGCAGATAGAAATGATTAAAAAGGTCAAGAAAGAGGAGAGCATCATAATACGGGATGTCTTCTCCATCGATCCGGAAACACCTGTAAACGTTGCAAGAACACTGATGAAAACCAAAAATATAGCAGGCCTTCCTGTTGTATCTTCCGGCAAACTCATCGGTATTTTGACAAAAAGGGACCTGGAATTTTCTGACTCTGACGGTTCCGTAAAGGACATAATGACAAAAGACGTTATTACTGCGGATCAGAATGTGTCCATAGAGGATGCAAAATATATTTTATACAAAAACAGGGTTGAAAAACTTCCACTTGTGGATTCCAGGGGAAGATTGATGGGATTAATAACTGCAAAGGACATTAAAACCCGTGAGAAATTCCCCAATGCCTCCAGGGATGAACAGGGTCAGCTGATGGTCGGAGCTGCTATAGGAGCATATGATATGGATAGGGCAATAAACCTCGAAAAGGCGGGATCGGATTTCCTTGTTATCGATACTGCCCATGCCCATAACAACAATGTTCTATCATCATTGAAGAAAATAAGAAAGGAAATAGGTATAGATATTGTGGCCGGAAATATTGCTACAGCCGAGGCTGCGGAGGACCTTATATCTATAGGTGTTGATGGCCTCCGTGTGGGAATAGGCCCGGGATCTATCTGCACAACAAGAATTGTTGCCGGTGTTGGAGTACCGCAGTTAACCGCCATATCAGATGTGGCAGATGTAGCTTCAGGGCATGGAATTCCTGTAATAGCAGATGGCGGCATACGATATTCGGGCGACATGATCAAGGCCATGGCGGCAGGAGCATCAACGGTAATGCTGGGTTCCCTTCTTGCGGGCACGGAGGAGAGCCCCGGTACCGAAATGATCATAAATGGCAGGAAATATAAAGCTTACCGCGGTATGGGATCCATCGGTGCTATTAAAGCCGGAAAATCCGACAGATACGGAAAACTTGGAAACAATGAATTCATAGCAGAGGGAGTAGAAGGATCGGTACCCTACAGGGGCAAAGTTTCAGAGAATCTCTTCCAGTTTATCGGTGGAATCAAAACAGGCATGGGATATCTCGGTGCAGCAAATCTTCAGGAACTCAGGGAAAAGGCCACATTCGTAAAAATTACAAATAATGGATTGAAAGAGAGCCACCCACATGATATAAGAATTGTTTCTGAACCTCCGAACTACCAGAATTCCGGGATTTATTGATAACAATATCTTTTTAAATTTCTATCTGAAATACGAATCTGCTCTGACAAATTTTTTATAAGTATCTGTATTTTATAGATATGAATCAGGATGATATTATCCGCGTGCTGCAAAATCATGAAATGACACAGAATCAGATTGCTGATAAAATAATAGGGAGATACAATGCAGAGGACAAATCAAATGAGGGCTATCTCAAAATAGGTGCACAGATACTTGTTGAAAATAAGCTGGAATTCCTGTTAAACCAAATGGTTGAGGAACATATACTGGGAATAAAAAGAATCAGTGAAGGCATGCTGGAACTGGTATATTACTTCATACCTTGAAAATTCTGGCACTAACATTAATCAGTACTTCAATATATAATAAATGGATAATGTATGATGAATGATTCCAGCATCGGAATAGAGGGCTATTCTACCACAACTCCCGGAATCAACGGGAAAATAAAATATGATCCTGACAGTTTTACTGTTAATGAAATACCACTGGAAATACCGGAAAAAAAGGACGGCAAATATACAGTGTTAAAAATAAGGCTTACCAACTGGGACACAAACAAATTCCTGATGCACCTTGCGGACAGGCTACATATAAGCAATAAAAGGATAACTTATGCCGGCACAAAGGATAAAATAGGCATAACTACACAGTATTTCTGTTTAAATCTTCCAGAAAACACCAGCATAGGAAACCTCAACATAAAGGATGCAGAAATCCTTTCGAGTACCCGCACCGATATAATGATCAAACTTGGCGATCTACTGGGAAACGAGTTTATAATAGGAATAAAATCAGATGAGGACAATAATAGAAAAATAAATGATACTGTAAATCAAATAAACGAGAATAAAGGCTTTCCAAACTTTTACGGTTTTCAGCGCTTCGGCAGCATAAGGGCCAATACACATAAAATAGGTAAATTGCTTCTACAAAACAGATATGCAGATGCGGTCAAACTGTATATTTACGATCCGGAATTCGACAGTGAGGATTACAGAAAACATTACGGGGAAACAGAGGACGCAGAACTTGCCCTGAAGGAGTTTCCAGAATATCTCAGCTTTGAAAGGGCACTCCTTGGCTATATAGCAAGGGAAAAAACATATAACAATGCCTTCAGCGTATTTCCGAGAAATCTTTCAATGCTATTTATTCACGCCTATCAGTCATATCTGTTTAATCGAATACTCAGTGAACGCATGAAATTAACCGGCAACATGCATACGGTTATGGATGGTGATAACTTATATTCGCTGGATCAGTATTTCAATCCGGATAAACGTGAAATGATACATGCAACAAAATATAATTTAGATAAACTGAACAACCTTTCGGCTGCGGGGAAGGTAAGGCCCGTCATTCCCCTGATCGGTTATAACACAGAGCTATCCGGTGGAATGGAAGGAGAAATAGAAACAAATATCATGGGACTGGAATCCATCTCAAAAAAGGACTTCGACACAGTGTCAGGAGATAAAATGAGTTCATCCGGGGATTACAGGATAATTTCAGCACTGCCCGTCGATTTCAAATTCATGGGAAAAAATAAAGTTGGATTCTCTCTGGGAAAGGGGATATACGCAACATCCCTCATGAGAGAAATAATAAAGGAGAACTTAGATTAGCCCAACCTTCTGGAGTTCCTTTTTAACCTTTATAACAGCCTGTTCTATTTCACTCTCTTCCTTGGCACCTGTACAGACAACCTTTCCTGATCCGAATAAAAGCAGAACAACCTTTGGCTCTTCAACCCTGTAAACAAGTCCCGGGAACTGCTCCGGTTCATACTCGACGTTTTCAAGCCCCAGTGACATTGCTATATCCGTAAGGTTGAGGTCCGATTCAAGATCGTATACAGCAACAATGTTCTGGACTATGATATCGGGGTTATCATAAACTTCTATCTTTGCTTTCTTAAGCTTGTCAATAATTATATCTATAGTTTTTTTAACATTCTCAAGATTTTTTGCACCTGTGCAGTTAACTTTCCCACTTCTGAAAATAAGAACTGCTGTTTTCGGGTCTTTCAATCTGTATATCAATCCCGGGAATTGCTCGGGCTCATATTCTGATCCTTCAAGGGCAAGTGCTATTTTGCTTAAATCCAAATGTTCTGCAAGTGAAGTTGATGCAACTATGTTTTCAATTGTTATTTTTTCCATTTCACTCATATTAATCAGTATGTTTATATTTAAAGGGTATATAAAGGTTTTAATTTAGTTTATATATCTTCCCTTTATTCAACAAATTTAATACATATTTAACTGTTCTTTTGCATAATCTGTCATCATTTCCGGGTTCCACTGTGGGTCCCATACAAGTTCTACGTCCGCAGCCTCCACATCGGCAAGATTTTCCACGCATTTCTGTGCTTCGGAGAGAATCCACGGAGTTACCGGGCATGTTGGTGCCGTCATGGTCATTTTTATATAAACTCTATTATTATCCGTAATTTCCACATCATATACCAGTCCCAGGTTTACCACATCCATACCGATTTCCGGGTCTGATACCTCTTTTAATGCCTCAAGAACCTCATCTTTTGTTACCATAAGATATTCAATGTTAAATATGTATTTAAACATTATTTAATGTTTAAACTTCTGAATTTTACAATAAAATTATAAATGCTTAATAAAAAAATTCTTTATTAACCATTGTTAATTTCATGTATGGGTACTAGGGGTGACGTCGCGCTGTTTATAATTATGGTTACATCATGGGGAATCAATTACCCGGTGTTGAAAATTGCCCTGAATTATACGACGCCGTATGCTCTGCTATTTTATAGAATTCTGTTCTCATTCATTTTTATTTATATAATATTCCGGCCAAAACTTCATTTAAAATTATCGAGGCATGATATTATTCCCCTATTCGTGCTCTCCCTCCTTGATGTGGTTATCTGGATGGAGCTATGGTTTGTTGCTGAAACAACTATTTCTGCATCCCTCACATCCATACTTATCTACACATACCCCATAATATCGACGCTGATGGCAATAATATTCCTGGGCGAGCATTACAATAAATATGTATTTCTAGGGATAGGCCTCGGATTTGCAGGTATTCTGGTTATATTTTCAAATTCCCTCAGCACCGGATTAAAGCCAGGTCTCATAATAGCGCTACTCGGCGCTGTAATGTGGGCATTGGGCACAATGTATTATATGAAATACCACACGAAACGTGACAGGGAAACAACCAACTTCTACCAGTTCGGATTTGCTATTATACCTACACTTGTAATAGCCGTGATTGCCAATCCGGATATTAAGGCATTTGAACTTAGTCCGCTCCTTATTGTACTAGTCCTTATAATGGCCATACCGGGCACAGCAGTTGCATATTATGCATTCATGCACTTAAACAGAAAATACGGTGTATCTACAATATCCTCATTCCTATTTGTGGTTCCTGCACTTTCCGTGGTTTTCAGCTTCATTATACTGGGGGAGGTACCTACCATACTTGAAATGGGAGGGCTCCTCATGGTAGCCGCAGGAATATTCTTCTCTGCAAAAGGCACAAAGGAAAACGGTTCCGGTAAAAAAGTTCACGGGCGGAATTCCCTTTCATAAATGTCCGGGCGCAGACGTGGCATAAAGGCATTTCTCACGGATTCATATATCAGTGTGCTCCTTGTAACCATGTTGCCAGAGATAAGACCGGTAATCCCCCTCTCACGCCCAATTTTTTTAATTCCATAACTATCTTCAACAAACTGGTTTGTACTGCTTCCTGATTTTATCGCATCCATAACCGCATCAGGCATTTCAAAACCTGATCCGAACCCCGATGTAATATAACTGTATCTGTCAACTATAATACAATAATGCAGATCATAATATGTATCATTTATTTTGTTATAAAACAGGCCAGATTCGATCCCGATAGAATAATCATTATCTTTTAACCCGTACATTGCTCTACTGCTGGCATATCTCATAGTATCCTCACCGAATGGCTGTTCGCCTCCGGTTTTATAATCTGTATTTTTTATCAATGTGTAATTTTTCATTATTCCTCTTATAAATTTTTCCGCAGCTTCGAATTTCAGGTCATTGCAGGTTGAAATTGCTATTTTCACAGGGTTTTTACGTCTACCGGTTTTTGTGACCTCACCCTTGAATATTCTCGAAGAGCTGATGGGAAAGAGGTCTTCCGCAAGCACATAGGGTATTTTTATAACATGCAACGGCTCTTTTCCCATTGTTCTGCGCTTTTCATTTATCCTTCTCGCACTGGTATAAGTCTCAGGAGAAACAACCAGCACAGCATTTTCCACATCAAGTGTATTCCCCATTGCTGAATCCAGTGGATGAATTTCATAATTTTCTGTGAGTTTATCCATTAATTTTTTTACGCCGGCTGCTCTCTTTGTGTACGGAATAGCCTTATTTTTGTGTGATTTTACATAATCGTCAGAAGTTACTCCGATTATGACCCTGTTGCCTGTATGAAATGCAGCCCGGAGCAATTCTTCGTGGCCTTTGTGAAGTGTATTGAATGTGCCCCCTACAAGCGTTAACATAAAAAGTAAATAGAGAATTATTATAAAATATTATTTAAAGAGACTGTTTCTCTTCCTTTATAGTTTTTGCAAGCCTTTTTATTCCTTCTTTGATGTCCTCATCACTGGAATATGTAAAATTAAGCCTCATTGTGTTTAATTCAGGTTCATTATGATAAAATGCCGATCCTGTAACATATGCCACCTTATTGTTTATGGCACGTTTCAGCATTTTAAATGCATCCATATTCTTGCTCAATTTTACCCACAGGAACATTCCACCGTCAGGCCTGGACCATGTGGCATCCTCCATATAGTCATCGAGGGCCTCAAGCATGATATCCCTCTTTTTTCTGTACAAATCTATAGTTTTTGGTATCTGTTTATAGATTATTCCTTTCCTGATATATTCGTAGGCAATATACTGGGATAATGAATTGGTTGCTAAATCCATAGCCTGCTTGAGTTTGTTGAATTCATCAAGAACCTCGGGCTGCGAAACAGTAAATCCAGTTCTCAGTCCCGGCGCCATGATTTTGGAAAATGTACCCAGGTATGTCACCATTTCATTTTTATCCAGGCTTTTAAGTGTCGGTATTTTCTGCCCCGAATATCTCAAATCTCCATAGGGATTATCCTCTATAATCGGTATATCGTACTGCTCTGCGATTTCAAGCAGGTGTTTTCTCCTATCAAGGGGCATTGTATACCCGGCCGGGTTCTGGAATGTTGGTATAGTGTATATAAATTTGGGTTTTGTTCCCCTGGATTTAAGGTCTCTGAGCTTATCTTCGAGCTCGGTGGTTATCATTCCCTCATCATCCATACTCACACCAACAGATTTCACCTGATTGGCCGTCAGTGAAGAAAGCATTCCCACATATGTTGGAGCTTCTGTTACCACATATTCTCCGGGATTTGCAAATATTATAGGTAATGCATACAGGGCCTGCTGAGAACCTGTGGTGAGCATGATATTCTCGGGTGCGACATTTATATTCTCATCTCTTTTCAGATATTCGGCAAGTTGATCTTTCAGTTCAGGAAGACCCTCTGTCTGTCCATACTGCAATGCGGAAGATGCATAGTTGTCCATTATATCATCCAGTATATCCTTGAGTTCCTTTGAAGGAAAGGTTTCCGGATTGGGCAGGCCACCACCAAAGGATATCATCCCGGGCATATGTATATACTTTAAAAGCTCCCTGATTTCAGAGGACTTTAAATTTTTCATATTGTCAGAAAATTCAAATTTCATAATATATAATGAAAATGAAATATTTAAAGTTCATTATTATATCATAAATGGAATCACCAGAATAAGCACGAATGTATACAGTATATCCTGATGCAGTGATGTTATATAATTGATTTTTTAAAGAGTAAAGCATAAAATATCAATCGTAAACATGGCATTACAATAAATATATGCGGTCAAATAAAAAAATAT
>JAKAAE010000037.1 GCA_021797225.1 Thermoplasmata archaeon
TTACAGGGCTAAGATTACAAGATTCATTAAAAAATTTAGTGAAGGGACCTGGAAGATTAACAATAATTACGGCTTAAGATGGAACGTTGAAATACACTTCTCCGGAATAAAGAGAATGCTTGGTGAGATAATAAGGGCTGTAAAGCCTGAGAATATTGTACAGGAAATGATGTTAAAGGTCTATTTCTACAATGAGTACAGTAAACTAAGGGAGGAAACTAATTGTGCAACTCACTTCTCTTATTGAATATCTCTTTAATCTCATCATTGCGTTTATAGTATCCATTCATCTTCCCGGACGCATGTTTTTAGACATAATTTATATGCTGCAGCAATCTAGATAGGAAGTTTATAATGGTAGAAAGTATAATATATTAATTTTCAATAGATAAATGTGGAATATACATACAGGGATGGTAAAATATATCAAGACGATACTGAAATTTACGAGGTTAAGGCAAATTCATCAAATCTCGGTGCTAAATCCATAGAAATTTCAAATGTTTCAGGACTGCAGAGTATTTATATTGATAAGGCCCCAGGCGGTTATAAGATCAGCCAGGGTTCCATGGAAATGGGAACCATTTCAAGAAATCTTGCAATGAATTACAACGGAAGAAATTACTCATTGAGTAGACCATACCAGGATGGGGATACAAAGAAAATGGATATTAAATCTGATGATTCAAAAATAGGAACACTGACTTTTGGATCAGGATCACTTACCGGCGTATACGATTTTATGAATGATGAGATTCCAGTAATTGTGTATATGAGTGTGCTATCTCCATATATAAGAACTGCATATGGAAATCCAGGTCAACAGGGAACGGCTGCTGGGCAGAGGAGAAATATGTATAGGATGCCGCGAATATATGCTATACTTTCCAATGTTGTATTTCTTATTGCAATAATATTAATCCTGGCATCCAATTATCTCGGTATACCATCATTATATGATTTTGTTATTTTAATAGCGGTTATAATTTTTTCTTTCGTTATCAGGGCAATTGGTCGCAAGAAATATATGGAGGAACACAAAAATGATGATGAAACCGGAATGAATAAGAATTTATAATTATAAACAATAATGATTTAGATGGATTTTTATGAGGAAATCACCTCAGAAATAGCTAACGGTAATATCAAAACCAAAGAACAACTTCAGAAAGAGAAGTTATTATTATCTAAAAAATTTAATTTAGATGTAGTTCCCAGTGATGTTGAAATACTGAATTATGGGGATAATAGAAAATTTGTCCAGCTTCTGCGAAAAAAGCCTACCAGGACTGTTTCAGGCGTTGCTGTGGTAGCGGCAATGACGTCACCGGAGGCATGTCCTCACGGGAAATGTATATTCTGCCCTGGTGGTATTGATTCAAATTCCCCACAATCGTATACAGGCTACGAGCCATCGGCGCTCAGGGGTAAAAATAACTATTATGATTCTTATAATATTACATTCAATAGATTAAAACAGCTGGAAACAATAGGACATGACACTAGCAAGGTTGATCTTATTGTCATGGGCGGAACATTCACCGCAAGAAGCCAGACATATCAGGAAACCTTTGTTAAAGGATGCATCGACGGGATGAATAAGAACGTGTCAAATAGCCTGCAGGAATCCATAATGGAAAACGAAACTTCTTCAAGAAGATGCATAGGGATGACCATAGAAACCAAGCCAGACTGGTTCAATGAGAGGGAAATAGATGAGGCCCTTTCCTATGGTACAACAAAGGTTGAGCTGGGTATACAGGTACTAAACGATGCAATATTGCGTCTTAACAGAAGGGGCCATGGAATTGAAGAGATTGTCAGGTCAACACAAATGGCAAGAGACGCAGGTTTTAAAATACTTTACCATTTAATGCCAGGTATGTATGGTTCTTCCTATAAAGAGGATATAAAAAGCTTTGATATGGCGATGAATGATGATAGATTCCGACCAGATATGCTGAAAATATATCCCACACTGGTTGTTAAAAATACTGCACTGTATATGTACTGGAAAGCGGGAAAGTACATGCCGTATGATACTCAAAAAGTTGTACAGATGGCAACATATTTCATGAAAAATATGCCACCATGGGTCAGAGTTATGAGAATGCAGAGAGATATCCCTGTGAATTTTATAGATGCCGGGGTTAAAAGAAGCGATTTGCATAACCTTGTTGATAATGAGCTGAGAAGTAGAAGAATAAAAACCATGGAAATCAGGAGCCGGGAAGTGGGTATTACAAAGGATTCATTCCATAGCGACTACTCACTAATAAGGAGAAACTACAGGGCTGCGAACGGCGATGAAATATTCCTTTCCTATGAAAATTCCAAAAAAGATATAATAGGGTATCTGAGACTGAGAATGCCATCAGAATTTGCACACAGGAAGGAAATTCTTGGATCCTCAGTTATCAGGGAAATAAGGGTGATGGGAAATATAGTACCTATAGGTGAGGAATCATCGGAAAACTGGCAGCACCATGGCTTTGGTAAAAAGCTTCTTGAGGAAGCAGAGAGGATATCCCTGGAAGAATATGATAAAAAAAGAATTATTGTTATAAGCGGTATAGGCGTAAGAAATTATTTCAGAAAGTATGGATATGAAAGATTAGGGCCATACATGGCAAAGGAACTGATATAACACCTCCACCGGTAATACTTCTCGATATGAATAATTCTTGAATCCGGACGGCAGAAATTCCAGAGCTAGCCAATATATCTTAAACGAGCACAACTCTGAAACGTTAATTTTCTTACGCTTATTTAAAATATGATGGATGGGATACTATAAACAGTTTTCTCTCCAAGAATATCAATATCAAGAATCGGTAAATTTCCATGGACAACCATGGTTATTTCCAGTTTTTCCACTGATTAAGATAACCTTCTGACATATTTCTCAATTCTTTAACATCTTTTTCGGGCAGTACATTAACCTTCCCATATAGTTTAGCAAGAATGAAAATATGAGCAGATTTTTCCAGAACCTGGGCTGCTATAACCGCACGTTCCATATCATTACCAACGGTTACAGCCCCGTGATTTTTCATTATTGTTGCATTGTTTATATCAAGACCTTTGACTACTTTATCTGCTAGTTCCTGTGTACCTGTAATTGCATATTCGGAGACATTAACACCGTTTCCCAGAATCATTGCAGTGTCCTCAGTTATAGGAGGTATTTTATCATCTGTTACAGACAGCACCGATGAATAAACAGAATGTGTGTGTACTATGGCATTGACATCCGGCCTTTTTTTGTAGATGGCATAATGCATCAATCTCTCGCTGGATGGAGCAAGCTTTCCTTCTATTACATTGCCATTTATGTCAGTTATTATCATGTCTTCCGCTTTACTTTTCTCATAATTTGTGCCACTGGGTGTAATTGCGATATTCCCATCATGGCATTTCATACTGATATTGCCCCAGGAACCCACAGTTAAATTTCCTTTAATCATTTCCCTGCAGGCATTTAAAACAATATTCCTTTCATTTTCATAATTCATTTTAATTGATTGCCAACAATTATAAAATATTTGTTCAGCTATTTTTTGATAAGAATTGCATCTGTATCAGGATCCTTGATGAGAAGTTTAATATCTGATGTCATCCTATAATTTTGGGATTTTCTGGTGCCTACAACGATACAATCCGGACTCTCCGTTCTGATATAACTGCCTATTTCCTCCTTGATACCACTATGTTCACCGGATTTTATTATGGTAATGTTAAGTTTATTTTCAGAGAGCATGCCAGGATTATTCATGAGCATTTTAAAGCCATGTGTTGGTGTCCTGTCATATTTTCTCAAATCATAAATTGTTACATGAGAACCATAGGTTCTTGCTATCAACATGGCAAAGAATACAGCAGCTCTGGTATTTATTGATTCAGCCAGAGGAATCAGTATATTATTATAGGATCGATCCGGGTCACTGGAGCTCAGTATTGCACTGGGTATTGTGGAATTCTTAAGTATATAATCACCTATATTCCCGAATATGGAACTTGAAAGAAGTGATCTTTTTCTTGTGGACAGGAATAAAAGATCGTAATAATGCCCAGAGGTTTCGATTACTATTCCCTTTTTTATATCCTCAAATGTCTGAATCTTTGGAACAACTTTTATACCTGCCTTTTTCCCCTCATTATAGGCTGAAGCTACAAGATTCAATCGGCTGTATGCACCAACATTTTCCTTTTTTTCCCGTATTGTAATAGCAGTAATTTCAGACCCTCCATTTTTTGATATATCATATGATATTTTTAGAGCCTTTCTAGAATTTGTTCCCTTGAACATGGGTACAATAATATGCTCTGTTCTCAAAAAATATGATCGTGAAGATTCAAACATATGTATATTCATCCAAGTAAAGAATATAACAATTTCTATTATTATAAAGAAATTTCTCTGTTTTAATATAAGAAAAACAAACAGCAAGTTATCAGTTCTTATTTATAAATGAATCACCCTTATGATTCCTATCTTCCAGTCTTTTCCTAATGTAATCTAGAAGCTCTGATTTGGTTTTCAACTTCGTTATGCTGCTATCTCTTCCCAGCCTATTGTCCCTTATAAAGGATTTTAAGGTTGCAATGTTTCTCCTTTTAAGTGTCCTATAAAGTTCCTCATCATTCCTGTATTCCGTTATTTTTATCCTCTTTTCCGGTTTCTTTTTCTCGTCGAGCTTTATATCTATATGTATCTTATCGATTAGATCCGGATTACTTTCAAGACGGTCGGCTATGTACCTCAGGATTTCCGAAAGGTCCTCAGATTTAGATTTACTCAACATATTTCATGATCTCCTTCACCAGATTATTATACTTCTCTGTAAGATCATATCCGTATTTCTGTCCCAGTGTACTTACTTCGGTTTGATACTCAGCCGCCTCGGAAACTCTTACACTTAATGGTATGTATGGTGTGAGAATTCTGGGGTAGTCTCCCTTTCTTTCCCTGTATTTTAGCGATTCTATTATTGAATCGTGCAACCTGTTGTTCGATCTGTACATAGATATAATGATTCCAAGGGGTTTTATTGCAATTCCAGCATCCTTTTTAAAAGCGTCTATTCTCGCCAGTATCTGCGGGATTCCATAGGTAGAAAGTATATCCGGTACTGTAGGGATTAAATAATAATCGGAAATATATATGCCGGATAGTGTGATTAATCCAAGATTCGGGGGGCAGTCTATCATAACATAATCATAATTTTCGATGATTCTACTCAACGATTCTTTGAGAACTGTAATCGGTGTCTTTACAAAATACCCGGAATTGGATACCAGTGGTAGTTTATCCTGTATGTCTATGAGCCTTAAACTGGATGGTAGGAGATCTAAATTCTTAATGCCTGAATTCACATTGGATACGTTTTTAACGATTGAAGCTTCCAGATTAAAGAGCTCGGTGCCGTAGACCTTGTCACTGAAAAGCTGGAAAATAGTATTTCCCTTTTTATCCATATTTAGCCATTTAGATTCATCCATCAGTGAAACTGTTGCATTTGTCTGTGGGTCCAGATCAATGATCAGAACTTTTTTACCATAATTAGCAGCCAGTATTTCAGAAACGGCTATTGTTGTCTGGGTTTTACCCACACCACCCTTTAAATTAATCGTGCTTATTACATGTACCATTACAGGTAAAACGATCGTTTATATTTAAATTGTTTCATGGATTTAATAATTTTCTAAAATTTATATGTGATAAGACCTTAATACGGGGGCATTGGCTTGAGAACGGTTCCCTCACTGTTCATCAATGTTTTATACTTCCCGAGATTTATTTGCACATATCTAACAGGTTTTTGTTCGCTTTTGCTCAATAGTCTTTCTATGGAATCATTACTCCCGTTTGCTCTATTGCATACATCACTTATTTCCTCGGCTGTCAATTCCCTGTCGGTATCATCCATGTAACGAATATTTATACTTTTGATTTCATCGCATTTGTACATACACCAATAAAAGCTCATGTGTTAATTAATTTTATTATGCGGCAGTAATATGACAGTAAAAATATTTATTTATCATTATTAATCATGGATATTATATAAATTACCTCTTTGTAGATATCCTCAATGTTCCTTGAGCACTCATTTATCATATATATCCTATCTGCAGGAAGTCTATCCAAGGATTCATAATAAATAACTTCTGCCATCTGTGCATCAAGGTTTTCATTTATTTTTTCCCTGGAATATCCTCTTTTCTCCATTCGATTCCTCAAGGTTTCATTATCATCTACAAGAATAATTACATGGGTACAGTCCAGTAAATGTGAATAGTGGGATTCTATAATATCATAATCGATATGTACCATGGAAAGTCTATCTACATCAACAATATTCCCATTATTTAAACCTGCAGCCCTGGCTATGTCATCGATTCCCGTGCATCTTAAGCCATGCTCATTCAGCATTTTACATAATGTACTCTTTCCTGTTCCGGGTATTCCTGTTATGCAAATCAAGCTATATAACCCCGCTCTGGTTTATATTTCCATAAAAATAACTGGCTAGTTTAACCGGCATGGATAGGTGCCTTCTGGCTATAACAGGTACTTCATAGAATCCCTCATTTATTTCACGGACTTTCTCTACATATACAGGATTTTTGTACCTTCTGTGGCATGAAGGACATCTGAAATCCATCTTTCCCTTTGATTGTGTCTTTACATGGCACGCTGGGCATACAGGGTCTTCCCTTATATATAGAGGAGCTTTTTTTACCAGTTTTATCTTTTCCAGTTTGAGCGTACCTTTCTGATACGATCCATAAGCAGTTACGATGTCACCAGTAACAAGTGAAAGTAAAATTTTCCTGAATTCTTTTGTAGGCTCAAAGGCTGCAAGTCTGAACTCCATATTTTTATAATTTAAACTTGTAAAGGAATGCCCGCCCTCTATTGTATAGGGATTTGTAGAAATGACGCCTGTTATCGCATATGAACCCATATCCGAAAGATAATCCGGCTCATATATAATATGATCATCGGTGCCTTGGTTTGTCTTATATATTATATATCCCTCATCTTCTATTTTATGTTTTCTCTGTATTTCTTCATAAATATTTATAAGGTCATTTTTTACTATGCCCCTGATTCCGAATATCACGGGAGTTTTCGGTTTCGGGAATATGGCAGGATATTTATTCTGAAAATCTATATTATTGAAAGTTGATATATATTTTTCCGGTAGCCTGCTTATCTCCATTTTTTCATCATGATTTATAACGTCATAATGTGGATATCTGTAATCAAGCAATTCGTATGTGTATCGCTCCTCAGGCCATGCCAGTGATGCGGCCGAGCCTATTATACCATGCCCATTCCTGAATTTTCTATACATGCCCCTTCCTTCCAAATAATTCTCAATAAAATGCAAATTTATATCCTCCTGCAGGGCCACTGAATACAATTCACGGTTAAATTTATTATTCGATATCACGACCCCCGGATTGGTATTATCATTATCCTTAACGTAAAATTCCTCCACTATGGATGAAATATAATCAATTAAATCATCCTTATCAGGTTCCTCCTTAATTTTGGTATACGAATAAAGAATCTTTTCATTTGTTCTGCCTATAATTTCCTTTCTACCTTCTCCTTTTCCAAGGCATATATTCAGTGCGCCGTTCCCGCGGGTTTTATAACCTATATTAGGGTTTAATCTCACAAGTCTGGGTTCACCGATAATATCGTATTTATTTTCACTGATTATCTTATATATAATATATGTGGTACACATTCTGTCCTGGCTATCTGTATCATCTATTGCCACATACATTATTTACCATACCTCCTCTTCCGCGATTGATAGGAATATATTGCTCTCAAAAAGTCCAGTTTCTTAAGGTCTGGCCAGTTCACATCTGAAAAATAAAGTTCAGAGTATGCCGACTGCCAGAGAAGAAAATTGGAAATTCTCTCCTCGCCGCTTGTTCTGAGTATCAGGTCTGGATCAGTCAGTGTATTATCATAAAGATAATTCCTAAAAAGTTCCTCATTTATATCATCCAATTTCACCCTGCCATTAAGAACATCCGAGGAGATGTTTTTCACAGCATTTATTATTTCCTGCCGCCCACCGTAGCCTATGGCAAGGTTGAATCTGAATTTCTTGAAACTTGCGGTGGATTTTTCCACTTCATTTATTGTATTTATGAGATATTCAGGCAGACCACTGAAATCTCCAATGACCTTGACCCTTATTTCATTTTTATATATCCTATCATCTTTGAGGAGATCACGCAATGAATCGTTTATTAAATTAAATAAAAATTTCACTTCGTCTGTTTCTCTCTTAAAATTTTCTGTGGAAAAGCCATATACTGTAACAATTTTGATTCCAACTTCCATTGACCAGTCAAGAACCTCTTCAAGCTTATCCTTGCCCTTAACATGCCCTTCATCTCTAGATATTCCAATTTGTCTGGCATATCTCCTGTTACCATCAGTTATAATCCCTAGATGATGGGGAACTTTACTTTTACGGATTTCTTCCATCAAAGCCTGTTCGTATACTCCAGAGGCTATATCTCCAATTTTATTGGCAATACTCATTTTGATAACTGTATATACATTATTTATTTATAAATCAATCTATAAATTGGAAAATCATCATGAGTTTTGCCCACCGATTATAACACATAGGCGGGGGCAATTGAAAGTGATAAATCAACTTAATATAATCGTTGTTGTTAACAGTCTGATTTATAACAACCATAATTATATTGATTAATAGAGTGATTCATAGAATTTTATTTCGTTATAAAACAATATATGGCTTAAATTGTTTTCTTATAGAACAATTTCTAAGTTTTATTCTCCCATTTTTTAAGCTCTATTGAATACATATTCTGGTACTTTGAAAATCCGTGAACTATCCTTTTGTACATTATCTCGAGTCCGTATTCCCTGAATTCTTCCATTCTGGATTCCAGTGTATCCAGATCACATATTTCATAATAATTTATAATGCCGCCATTGCCCGTTGCCTTCATGGCTGTATGGAGAAAGTTAATTGAATCATGTGGTAAGTTCATTATAATTCTGTTCATGCCGGAATATTGAGATAATAATATCCCGGAATCTCCTGTGATTGTATCTATTGTGCCTGTAAGCCTGTTCAATTTTATGTTTTCATTCAGCAGTTCTATAGCATCCGGATTCTTGTCAATGGCAACAATCTTGCATTTTTTGTTTTTCGCAATAAGCAGGGAAAAGGGGCCAATACCAGCAAACATGTCTATTATATTCTCTCCATCCCTTACCTCCTTTGCTATACGCAGACGTTCACTGGCAAGCCTGGGGGAAAAGTATGCCCTGGAAACATCAACATTCATTCTTATACCGTTTTCATGGTACAATGTCCCGTAAACCGGTTCACCGTATAACAGCATTAAATTTCTTGTCCTGAATTCTCCCTCAATGCCCCTGTCAAGATATACGGTTTTGATATTCTTTCTTGTCTTTAGAAAACTGGCAAGATATCTGGCTTCTTCTGCACTCTTTCCCTTTATGATTGCTATACTGCCTATAATATCATATGAGAATGATACCCGTTCAGGCTCTATCCGTGAGGATGGCACGGCATCCCTCTCAACTGTTTCATAGCCAGCCGTGTTTCCTGTCACCGGTATGTAAATATAATCGCTGTCGCTGGATATTCTGAACTTATTGTCTATTAAGTTAAAGCTTCTCAATTTATTGATTGTTTCCTGCCCGTATTCTTTCGCAACCTTTACATGGATCATTTTAGTCCCTGTAATATCTGTTATTAATTTTTTTGGCATTATCTATAATATCCCCTGCAAGTTTAACTGAAAATCCGAAGATTTTTGCTATATCCTCTATCTTTGCTCCGGCAATGGATTCAAGTGATGTAAATCCATTATTGTAAAGCCTTCTGGCCCTGACCCTTCCTACTTGCGGAATTTCTATAATGCGTATTATGTCCTCCTTAATTCCCTCCTTTATTCTTATGTTTAAATGCATTAATTTATTCTCCCGTTCCTTCGCAAACATCCCGGATATTCTATACAGTGAATATGAAATCCAGTCAGCGGAGGAAGCCCTTGCTTGAATATCTCCAGGGCCTATTCCGAATGCTTCCGCTATGGTTCCCACAGGGACCTCATTAATCCATTCGTTCAGTATTATGGCTGTTTTTGCAGCCTTCATGGATTCGTCGCTGAAGTCATTTATATTATGTCTGTCAAGAAACTCCTCTATGTAGACATAATCACTGTCCCTGAAATTAAATGTAAGAATATCCGGAGTTTTGGAAATGAAATAAAGATAAACCTCTTCAGAATATTCAAATTCAAGTGCCTGTTTCAGGATAAGTGCCGTGACCGGATCAATATATAGATCCGATGTAAGTCTCCCTAAACGTGTTGCAGAGTACTTTCCATTTTCCTCTGTGATAAACTCATTATCCTTGAGAAAATAAATTGCGCTTTCAAACGCAAGATCCATATCTTCAATATCTCTCTGGACAGCAAGCAGTGTTTTTCCATAAAAAGCCTTGATGCCCTCAAGATCATTTGCTATACCTGAGGAAATAAGCGCCAGAATGTTGAACCTTATAAGACTGTTTGAGTCCATTTTTGAAATAACAGGCTCAAGCTCCCCACTTAAATATCCCTCCGCTACTTTTAGCATTGATGGTGAAGCAGCATATATATAGCCATAACCCTTTTTATCATATTTTGGTCTTCCTGCCCGGCCTATCATCTGCTGTATTTCTATTCCAGATATGGGTTTGCTGTATCCATCTGCGTATCTGGTTATATCCCTTATTATAACCGTCCTTGCAGGTAAATTGACACCTGCCGCCAGTGTAGGTGTTGCGGCAAGAATTTTTATATAGCCTTCCCTGAAAAGTCTCTCTATTTCGGTACGCTGATCGTTTGACAGCCCTGCATGGTGAAACATAACACCATGTGAAATCATATTGGTTTGTGAATCGTTAAATATATCTGAAGGCATATTTATAGTTGTTATATCGTTTTTAAAGTCAAAAAAACCAGCCATTGACTGTGCATATTTCTCCGCATTCCTTCGGGAATTCCTGAATACGAGGGCCTGACCCCCCGATTCTAAGCTTTCCCGTATTAGATATATTTCATCCTCGTTTCCGATAAACTTTTTAGTTTTATCAAGAATAAGACTATGCTTGAATACTATTCCCGTTTCCAGTGGCACTGCCCTGAAATTCGATATGACAGTACGGGCATTCATCCATTCCGCCAGCTCCTTTATATTGGAAACAGTTGCTGAGAGCCCGAGTATTAGGATATCGGGGTTAAGGTAGAGAACTGTGGATATAACCGTTTCCAGCCTGGGCCCCCTGCTCTGGTCTGATATCATATGGATTTCATCCACTATGATGAGCCCGAAATAGTTCAGTATATCTGGGTCCCTGTGAAGCATGGAATCAGCTCTTTCTGACGTTGCAATAATAACATCATAATTCTTTACAAAGGAAGGCGGAACGTCATAATCCCCGATAGACATTGTTACCTTTAACCCCAAATTTCTCAATGTTGACAATTCTGCAAATTTCTCCATGGCAAGTGATCTAAGCGGAACTATGTACATGGATTTTTTCCCCTTTAAATAAGTATCATAAATAGAAATATAGCCTATGAGTGTTTTACCGGAGGCTGTTGGCACCGACACTATTACATTAGTGTTATTACGTATTTTTTCCACAGCCTCTTCCTGATGCTTGTAAAGTGTAAAATCATTGTTTTCAGTTACCTTGAGAAATTCCTCTGAGGTAACATCGCTTAACTTCATAGCAGAATATTATTAAATGTTTTAAATAACTATCTGTATGTTTAAATTTATTAAAAAATCGTGATTATAATATATTGTAAAATCGTGACTTTACATTTATCTGATTCAATATTTTTATAAACCTATGAAATTGCAATGTTTCCACATTATTTCCATGTGGGTACACAACTATTATTCAAGGCATTTGTCGTTGAATACATG
>JAKAAE010000038.1 GCA_021797225.1 Thermoplasmata archaeon
ATGAATATCACAGAAGAAAATAGTATTAGTAATAAATAGAATATTGTGTACCCACACTGTGAGAGTGAAAAACCCTGTAAAATTCTATGTTTCTAGGAATATTATTTTAGATAGATGTAAAGTCACGATTAATAATAATGATATTAAGTTTATAGATATAGGCTCTCCAAGAACGGATTTTTCCAAAATTGCGGAATCATCCGGAGTTAAAAATAAAAGGATAATAGAATTGAATGACTTTGAAAAGTTTTTACCTGAGGCAATACATTCATCCAAACTGGGAGAACCGATTTTAATTGATTTTATAACCGAGAAATTTAAACCATGAACTTAATTATCCATAAAATATATTGCCATTATATATTACTAAATTAATCAGTTTTTCCTGTTCTGGTAAATCTTTAAAGTCTACAGGTATAATGTTCCATGCAATAATATCTGCTATTTTTCCCTCCTGTAAACTTCCAATAGATTCCCAACCCATAGTCATAGAACAATTATAGGTATAACTTTGCAGTGTTTCCTCCAAGTTTATTGATTGACATGGATTAAGTTTATCATCGCCATATTTTGAAGTTTTCATCTGCCTCGAAACTGTTGAAATTATTCCATAAATTGGCTTATAAGGTGTAACTGGGCTATCGGATCCGTTACATAAATTAACACCATTTTTAATCATTTCCATAAACGGAAATAATCTTTTCTCTCTTTTTTTGCCAAAGTTGGCTTTATAGTCATCACCAAAAAAGTAGATAAACGATCCCTGTGTTTCAATGGAAATTTCATTATTTTTAATCTTTAATAAATTTTCTGATGATGGCGATGTACAGTGAACTATGGCATATCTGGCTTTATTTTTAGTCAATATTGCATAATTTATTGCCTCTTCCACTGCCCTATCACCTATTGCATGAATGCTTATTGTTGATGGAATTTGTGATAAATATTCCAGTGTATTTTTAAATTCTTCCATATCCCAAAGCGGATGACCAAAATTATTTTTATCGACCTTTGTATAATTTTTATTCCACTCATCTTTCATCCATGCATTTCTAGAAAGACCGCTACCGTCAAGAAAAACCTTGAAACCGGTAAATTTTAAATTTATATCATTATTTATTTCATTTACAAGTTTTAATTTTTTATTAATATCATTAAAGGAAAAAATTGGTATGGATATTCCGACCTTTATTTTTAAATTACCTTTTTGATTAACGTTGTTTAGTGCCTTTATTCTTAATTCCTCATTAATATCTTTACCTGTTCCTCCTATATCTTTTACTGCTGTTATTCCAACTCTTAGGTATTTATCAGAGGCATATGAAATTGCATCTTCATACTCATCAAGCGAATATTCTGGAATTTTTGATTTTACAAGATCCATGGCACTTGGTTCATATAGAATCCCGGTTGGATTACCGGATTCATCCCTTTCTATAACTCCTCCTAGTGGATTATTTTTGTTATCTATTTTAGCTATTTTTAATGCTTCTAAATTACATACTGCGTAATGTTCAGAAAAATGCGTTATAAATATTGGCATTTTAAAATTTATTTTATTAAGGTCATTTACATTAGGTAATTTACCCTCCTTAATATTGAACTCATTTAAGTTATATCCAAGTAGCCAACCTTTATGTGTTTTTTTAACGTTTTTTTCCAATATTTTTATAACATCAGTGATTGACCTTGCCATTCCAAGATCAATCTGGTATCTCATTTTGAGGGCGGTCATTGTGAAATGATTATGCGAGTCTATAATTCCAGGGGTTATTATTTTACCCCTTAAATCTAAAACATTGTTTTGATCAATATTGTCATCTGGATGATTTATCCCCTCAATTTTTTCTATTTTAATACCATTAATTTTTATTAAAAATAAGCCCTTTTTAAATTCTTTTCCGTCAAAAAAATTATCACAAATTATTTTATATTGCATATATTTCACATTAAATTCTGAACAGTTTTATACAGCACATTAAAGCCGTTTATTAAATCCTCATCGCTTGTAAATTCTTCCTTTGTGTGGCTTCTTCCATTGTGCGACGGAATGAATATCATAGCAGTTGGCACAACACGGTTCATGTACTGTGCATCATGCCCTGGCCAGCTATACAGATATTTATATTTTAGATTTAGCTCCCTGCAGGATTTCTCTATCTCCTTTTTCATATCCTCATCGAAGATTGTTGTTTCAGTAATCCACTGTCTCTCAAACTTCAGCGAAACTCCTTCTTCTTCTGATATCTTTTCCGCTATTTCACCTGCCATAGATGAATATTCCTCTGCTATGTATTTTTCCGGACTCCTTGTATCAAGATTCAATTCCACTTTGCCCGGTATAACGTTGTATGCATTGGGGTAGTTATTGAGCTTTCCCACAGTCATAACAAGCTCCTTACCAGATTGCTTTGTAAGATCCCTGACCGCGACATTGAACCTCGAGGCTGCAACAAGTGCATCTTTTCTGACCTTCATGGGTGTAGGTCCAGCCTGGTTTGATTCCCCTGTGAATGATACCCTGTTCACAACCATGGTGACAATTCCTCTGGGTATACCTATCTGGTATCCCTCCAGTTCAAGCACAGGTCCCTGTTCAATATGTAATTCTAGATACCTTGATATGCTCTGCTTTTTCACCCTGTTCTCAATTGAACCCATATATCCAGATTTTTGCAAAGCATCTCCGAATGTTATGCCGTTACTATCCTTTCTTGAATATGTAAATTCTCTGGTAAAAACGCCAGTGGACATCCCGGAGCCGAGCAGGGAAGGCTGAAATCTTGCGCCCTCTTCATTGGTAAAGTCAATTGCTGTAATCTTTTTATTTGATGATGCCAGTCCATCTTTTAAAATCTGCATTGCAGACATAACTCCGTAGAAGCCGTCGAATCTACCGCCGTTGGGTACAGAATCCATATGCGATCCTATGGCAGTATTCTCACCAGAACCCAGTGATCCAAATATAAGCCCCGCATCATCAATAAATATTTCAGCACTGACTTTCTTCATTTCAGCCTCAAGATTCCTTCTGGCTCGAATGTCATATTCATTCAATGCAAGCCTGTTCACGCCTTTATCTGGTTCCCATCCAACAGATGTCAATCTGTGGAACATATCTATAAAGCTCTCTCCTGACATAATTCTCATTCCTCCACTTCATTAATCTGTTCAAGTCTTAACTTCTTTGTCTTTGGTCCTAGTATTCCCACTATGAGACCTGCAATCAATGCAGTTAAACCCATTGTTATAAAAGCCCAGGTATACCCGGTTATACCAAATATTCCAGCAGAAAGGGCTATTGGGATTATTATAAAGGGGGCTATTGCACCACCTATATGAGCCAGTCCGTCTGTCATTCCCATTGCCGTGGATCTGTCCTCAGTTGGGAACAGCTCCGAGGAATAAGAATACATGACCGGAAGCCATAGACCCTGTGTAAAGAACACTAGAAATCCTGCCAGAATGAGTAAATATGGAGATGAGACCACACCCCACATTACAAAGAAGATCATACTGAGTACCATTATACCGAAACTGATATATTTCCTCTGAACCTTATCTGATATTGCCATACCTGTAAATGAACCAACGAAATCGCCGGAACTGGATAGGAAGAAATACAGTATGCTTGTAGCTACCGTATATCCATGTGAAACGAATAGAGTTGGTACAACGGAAACTAGGGCATAATCGCCGATATAATAGAAAAACCATACGGAAAACAGTAACAACACACGCTTTCCTATTTTTTTGTTAGTGAATAAAGATTTTAAGCCAAGATTTCTTTCTTCCAATGATTCTGGAACTTTTGCTACATCCAGCCTTTCAATTTTCCCGTGTACCTTTTTTACATAATCTTCCATTTTTTCTATGATAAGCTGGGCCTTCTGCTTCTGGCCAGTTTTCAATAGCCATCTGGGCGATTCAGGTAAATATGTAAATCTCATTATTATGATCGGAATAGCAACTATCGCCCCTATTCCAAACATAAGCCTCCATCCCCATGAAATTGTCGGAACAACAAAATATGCAAGTGCACCAACAGGCAATATCTCTATCATTCCAACCGCCGTAGCCATCCCTACATATGTTCCTCTCAGTGTACCAGGTGTTATTTCTGCCATATAGGTTGCGGTAAGTCCAATATCCCCACCTATTGCAATGCCTATTATAAATCTGAAAATTGTTATTTCAACGAAGTTTGTTGATAATGCAGCAAGTAAAGAACCTAAAGCCGCTATGACTAGAGTAACCAGTAGAGAATTCTTCCTTCCAATCTTCTGTGCGTAGTATCCCAGTCCCAACTCACCCACTACATATCCTATCAGTCCGGTGGTGATCGGAAGTGCATACAGTGTACTGGAAACTGGTACATGCAATTGCGCAGCAGCCACAGGCAATATAAATCCTATATTATAAACATCCCAGAATACCAGGAAAAAGCTTATGGCAACAAGTGCTACAACCATTTTACTGTATGGCCTGTACTTCAAACTATCCAATCTATAAAGTAAATCCTGTGAATCAATATCTGCTTTGCCAGCATCTCCATTTTTATTTGCTCCTTCTACCATTTTGTTTTCACCACCTTTTCAAATATTTCTATGCCGGTATACAGCAATTCCTGATCTATATTCAAAGCGCTTATAAATCTGAAAGTATTCCCATAATGCCCGCAGGTGTGCATTATAACTCCATTTTCAATCATGGCCTTTTTATACCTTGCCATGAAACTAGCATCCATGGGTTTTCCATTATTGCCAAGTTCAATTCCTATCATGAATCCTTTACCACGAACCTGTGCAATAACATCACTGTCCATTTCCCTAAATGCCTTAACCAGGTTTTTGCCTCTTTCTGTTACACTGTCCAGCAGGGCAGGTGTTCGCTTTATCACCTCTTTTCCCGCAGCGAGGGCCAGTGGATTTGCCCTGTAAGTCCCCAGGTGGAAGGGAGTTGGAAGTTTATCATCAAAATCTTTTCTATAATATACTAAAGACATGGGAATTCCCCCACCTACAGATTTGCCCACGCATACAATATCAGGTTTTATTCTCTCATGCTCAAATGCCCACATTTTTCCAGTCCTGCCCATCCCTGACTGGACCTCGTCCACTATCATTATTATATTATTGTTGTCACAGAGCTTTCTCAGCGCCTTCAGAAATCCTTCAGGCGGTACAACATATCCACCTTCCCCAAGAATAGGTTCCACAAGGAGGGAATCCACATTATTTCCATTGATAGCTGTCTGGATATATTCTATTACGTCGTCAACAGATTTGTCCTCCCAGAGTATTCCGGGATATGGTGAACGAATGACTTTAAAGCCAGGACTGTTGTTTCCTGACTTATATTTGCTTTCATATGTTGCAGATATAATACCACCGGAAACACCGTGATATGCACCCTCGAATACAATTGTATAAGCATCTTTGCCAGATACTTCATGTGCTATATTAACCGCTGTTTCACAGGCGTCTGCGCCGCTTATCCCGAAAATGGTTTTGTAATCCCGCATATTGGGAGGAAAAGATGATCTCAATGCTTTCAGGAATTCTATCCTTGCTTCAGTGGGAATCTCCAGTGCGTGCCAGGTACTTTCCATCTCCTCCCTGACAGCGTCCCTTATGAACTCCGAGTAGCCGAGATTGAGCACCGATATTCCTGTGAGCCAGTCAATGAGTAGATTACCATCAACATCCTCAATTACAGAACCATTTGTCGATTTAATAGCTATTGGGAAAACCTTGGGATATGACAGACTTCCCGTTTCATAGTCCTGTTGCGCAGCCAACATTTCGCTGCTTTTAGGACCAGGTATCTTTGTTTTTAAATACGGCACTTTGGTAATATCTATATCATGCATAAAAAATTTAACAATTATTTCAATATAAATATTGTTAAAAATACGCCGGATAATCTTTTAAGGCAAAATTTTCTATATATAATAAGATATTTAGAAATTATTTCTGTATAATTACATTTTAAAAGAATTTATAAATAATTACTACATGGGATTGTATGGATAATGTTGATATGAGAATTCGTTCATCTAAGCAGGGGGGGACTTGGATGGACTGGGATGACGATCTCATAGCTCAATGCCATAAAAGGGAGCGGGGAAGCTCTTACAAAGGAGTATATGGAAGGATGAGATGGAATGCACCATCTCCAACCATTACCACTCAGTTCTTCAATTATGGATCTGGAAGATTTGGCCACCCAGATCAAGACAGGGCGCTGACGTTACGAGAAGGAGCCATCTTACAAACGTTTCCCAGAGAATACGAATTCATTAGACCGATGGAAAAGCCACTATTTGCAAAAATTGGAAGATGGATTGGCAATGCTGTTCCAGTCAGGTTAGCAGAAATGATCGGCATAAGCATACTTAACTGGACAGCAAAGGAACGCTTTGATCTCAATACGAGAAAATAGAAACAATATCCGTGAATAATACCTCATGGATTGTGCTTTCCTACACTTTCGCAATTCATCTCCTTCCTAAATATCGGAACTTTCTTGTTTAGGTGTTCGCAACGCCAGAATTTTTTTCTTATAATTTCATTTTACCATTCTCTCGATATCTCCAATGTTCTCTTGGTTTCAGTCTTCTTCCTAGTTTTTTCGTAATAACGAAAGTCGTATTATCATATAGTTCTGAACATTCTATGACGATATAACCAAAATCTCCATCGAAAAATCTTTCTCTATCTGGCAACCTTCAGTTTTAAATGCCATTATTTGTTAAAATTTTAATACCTCAAAGTGATCCGCTTTTATTCGTTTTTAAAATCGTTGTTTAGGGCAGCCAAAAGACTTTTCCCTACAGCTCTAACGACATTCAAGAGGACGGAATTTGCAAATTGCCTATAAGCAGAACTGTCGGCCACAGGGATTTTAAAGTTATCGGGGTAACCTTGTAGTCTTGCCCACTCTCTTGGAGTCATAGCTCTGACAAATTCACGATTAAGTTCACCCTTCTGGCTATTATTTTATCCAAAACTCCTTTTTGGAGCAAATATATTGCGAGTCCATGGATGCAATCCCGGATAAAACCAAGAAACTTGACCTATGTTTATCCCCTAAGTTATTGCGGAATTAAGGTGTTAAAAATATTAGGTATAGTAAATAAAGCTGGAAAATCCAGAATCTATATATGTGCTAGGTTTGAATAGAAAGCGGTCACAAACTCTGATATGTATTTCAATTCTTCGGCATTAGGTTTCTTGCCTTCATGTAAAACTCTATTCCTTACTTTATAAAATGAATCAATTAATAACGATTGAAGCTCAACACCTTTCGTCTTTCCAATATCTGTGATCTTTTCCACCCGTTTTGTAAAAGACATTTCCCTCACAACATTTTCCTTTTCTCCAACCTCGATCAACTTCTTGTTTATCGAAATATCCAACATACTCAGGAAAAGAGCAGAAGAAGCCCATTCTTCATTGAGCCCTAAAGCAAATAATAGCTCATGATGAGAGCTCAGGAAATCGTTTTGCGTGGCACCTATGAACCTAGTTGCAATTTCCATTACGTTTTCAAACGATTCATGATATTTGAGAACAAGAGGAAGAGCTACGGAATATATCATTCTAAATGCGAATATTAGATCACTTAATTCAGCAGTTTCAGAATTCAACACTGGTAATAAGCTTAGTGAAGGCGGATCAATGTCTTTTATTAAGTCTCTCAATTTCTGGTAAACATCCGAGGCCAATTTAATTGGAAAACTAGGGTGTGCACTATTTAGTTGTTCATTCAATGCATTAGCCATAAAGAATAACTGCACCACTTTGGCTTCAGAATTAGGTGATTTTTCTTTCATTTTATTAGAAGTTTAATAAAATATATTAAAGTTTGGATGTTATTTGGTCGGTTGTATAACCTCTCTTGCTTTATTACCCTTATATTATAATTTCCATCAATTTTTGCAAAGTACAGCAAACCATTCAAGAAACCTGGAATGACTAAGGGGAAGATAATAAAACTTGTAGATACAGGAACAGAGATGATACTTAACGATTCCTTGCTAGATACGCTATACAATGATAAAATGATGGATAAAGCCAATGAAGTACGAACTTCAACCATAGTGTGATGACATATTTCAGCAAAATCTACCGGACAATTTCCACCATAGATTGAAGCAACAGGGATTAATAAAACTTTGCAGCGCTCCCTGGAGCATGCTTTTCCATATCCCCAAGGGAATCCTTTATGCTCTCTGCTATTGCCCTGGCAAGCGGAGGGGGTACGGCATTGCCTATGACCTTGTATCCGTCGGCAACGTTCCTGTACTTGAATATGAAAGAATCCGGGAATCCCTGGACACGGGCGGCCTCCCGTACAGAGAGCCTCCTGTACTGCTGCCCGGAAAACACGAATTTGTCCACCCCAACCTTGCACATGTCGCATGAATCGGGATGCAGCGAGGCATGCCTTCCGCCTGCCTGTATGGTATAGGACTGCTCTCCCCAGCCCCTCTTCCTGTTCCTTGACATGTATATCGGCGAAAATGCGCCCACCATGTACTCGTTGTTTGGGGCTTCCAGGGCGGGGTTCGGCCTGTTTCCAGGCATTGCAGGAACGGCATCCGGCAGGTTGCCTATTGCCTCTTTCAGGGTGGGCCATTTGCGTGTTGGGGTGTCGTCAATTGAAATGCCTTCCTTTGTGCATTTTGGGGCGGGAAATCTGTAGCTTATCCCAAGCTTGTCCTGGAAGCCGACTATTATCACCCGCTTCCTCTCCTGGGCTACGCAGTAGTTGCGGGCGTCCAGCAGCTTCCATTTGACCGAGTAGCCAGGCTCCTCCAGCACAGAAAGGATATTCCTGAAAGCCTTTATGTTCCTTGAGGACACCATGCCCGGAACGTTTTCAGCAACAAAGAAGAGGGAAGAACTTGATCTCAAGGATCTGAATGATAAAATCGATGTCATAAGGAAGAAGATATCCGAAATACGGGATCAGAAGGAACTGAAGAAATCCCTTGGAAAGCTGAAATCACTGGTGAAGTTCACAAAGGATGATACAGTACTGAATGAGAAGAGGATCAATGTCCTGACGAAGCTTACAGGTAGATTCCTCATAGTCACAAATACCGATCTTAAGGGAGATGAAGTTGTATCGGCATACAAGGAACAGTGGCAGATTGAGAGATCATTCCGAACGATCAAAACATTCCTTGAAATCAGGCCAGTGTACCACAGAAAATCTGAAAGGATCAGGGCACATGTGTTTGTGTGTGTATTGTCCCTTCTGCTTTCAAGGCTCATAGAAAAGAAAACGAAAATCACAATATCAGAGGCAGGACGAATTCTCTCATACCTGAAGGTTACGCCTGCTCAACTTGGGTCAGGGGTTGTCATGATCAGGTCCGAATCGGAACAGGCACTGGACTTCCTCAATCAAATGAACATTCCATACCCAGAGAGAATCCTGGATGGTGCACGGACAAAAAAGAGTTAAATTCGACAGAGAAGGCAATGTTATACTGCTTGAGCATGCATTCTCACCAAAATTAAACTGCGGAACTCAAGTTTAAAATATGTTATGTATTGGGACTTAACCCGTCTATTGACGCATTTCTCATGTTATGTCACTAAAATTCCATATTCAATAAAAATAATATAGGTCGTTAATATAACTTTTATATGAACCAACTTAACGCTATTGCCGAGAATTTTAAAAGCATTTTAAAAGATCTGAATACTGCTAAAGAGAAACTTTATCACGATCTTGATACTGGAGCCTCTATGACAAACCTGCGCAATTCCCTTAGAAAATTTCAGCAGTCTGTCAAGAACAAATATGCAAAAAACACATTAAGGTACATATTAAAAAGATGTGTGTTGCAATGAACAATGCCAGAACCGCATATAAAAGATAAAAAAAGTGATGAAAAATGGAAGAAGAGAAAGAAGGTTACATAAGAGATTTTATTTCTGATCAGTTAGTTAGAGCCACTCCTGAAGAGATTGAAGCTGTCCAAGTTTTTATCAGACTACTTGTAGACGATTTTAATTATAAAAAAAATCAGATTCAAGCACACCCACAATTTAGAGTGAGAAAGCGCCCATCTGATGAAACTGTACATGGTGGTTATCCGGTTGATATTGCAGTTTTTAAAGATGAGGAAAAACAAGGTGATCCTTTTATGATAGTTGAATGTAAACAAACGCGACAACAAGATGGTATAAAGCAACTCAAAATTTATCTCAATTTATCACCCGGCACAAACATTGGTGTATGGTTTAACGGAAAAGAACATGTTTATCTACGTAAATATATTGATAAAACTGGTAATATTAATTATAGAGAGATACCGACAATTCCAAAACTGAATCAACGAATTGAAGATATTGGTAAATACAAAAGAAAAGATCTTGTCCCCGCAAAAAATCTGAGAACTATTTTTGATGAGATGAGAAATCGCTTGGCTGGGGGTATAACAGGTATAACAAGAGATGAACAAATAGCAGATCAGATAATAAATATATTATTCTGTAAAATATACGATGAGATAAATACAGATTTGGACGGAGAAGTAGCATTTAGAGCCGGCATAGATGAAGAAAAAGATAAAGTTGCGTTGAGAATCAAAACATTATTTAGCAAAGTTAAAAATGAATACAATGATGTATTTGATGCGTCCGATGTAATAAAATTACAGTCAGAACCACTTGTATATATAATAGGTCAATTACAAAATTTCTGTATAACGGAAGCAAATCGTGACGCTATCGGAGAAGCCTTTGAAGTATTTATAGGGCCAGCGTTACGTGGTGGTGAAGGTCAATTTTTTACACCAAGAAATATAGTCAAAATGGTTGTTGATATTCTCGATCCGGAACCAAATCAATCTATAATAGATCCCGCTTGTGGTTCCGGAGGATTCTTAATAGTTGCATTAGAACATGTTTGGAAGAAACTGGAAGAAGAAGGAAAAAGAAAGGGATGGACCTCCACTATCTTAGAAAACAAGAAGAGGGACGCAGCTTCGAGATACTTTAGAGGTATAGATAAAGACAGCTTTTTAGCAAAAGTAACCAAAGCATATATGGCCATAGTAGGCGATGGAAGAGGGGGAGTATTCTGTGAGAATAGCCTCAAATTTCCAGATCAATGGCCACCAAAAGTCTCTGAAAAAATACAGCTAGCCTCGTTTAATATTGTACTCACTAATCCACCATTCGGAGCAAAAATACAGGTGAGTAAAAAAGATAGTATCCCTCTAGAAAAATACGAGCTAGGATATAAATGGAAATTTGATGAAACCTCGAATAGATGGATTAAAACAACTAAAGAACACGAACACCAGCCTCCACAGATATTATTCATTGAAAGATGCTTAAATTTTCTTAAAGAGGGGGGGAAACTAGGAATAGTTCTACCAGATGGTGTTCTGGGAAATATAAGTGAGGGTTATATACGCCAATTTATTTTGGATAAAGCCAAAGTGATAGCACTCATAGATTGCCCAATGGAAACATTCCAGCCAAGTACTGCGACAAAAACAAGCATTCTGATTTTACAAAAAAGGGAAGGTGAGAAGAAAGAATATCCCATATTTATGGCTATCGCAAAAACGTGTGGTCATGATCGTCGTGGAAAAGAGATACTTAAAAAAGACGGAAAACCAGATGATGATTTTCCAGAGATAGGTGTGGCCTTCAAAAAATTTAAGGTGGAAGAAAATGTTGAGTTTTAAAATAAAGTCGACAGAGCTTGAAGATCTATTGCTGGTACCTTTTTATAAAGTTTTAAGAATAACAAACAAATCTAAAATCACAATAGATAGTGTGGCTGCCGAGATAACAAATGGAATTGACCTTAGGACTTACAAAGATGAAGGACCCCTTTATTTACGTGGTTCAGATATCAAACGTTGTCAAATAGATCTTTTGACTGCTAAACATGTAGATTTCCCAATAAGTAAAATTCCGTATAAAATAAAATTGGAGCCAGGGGACATACTTATAACAAGAAAAGGAAC
>JAKAAE010000039.1 GCA_021797225.1 Thermoplasmata archaeon
ATTTTCCGTGTTAAAAACAAATCTTTTATATAGTACCATGTCATTTTGATTTTATGCTTGATAATATTGATAAAAAGGACATGAAAATTATAGAGTACCTGAAAGAGCATGGAAGGGATAAAATATCTGATATATCAAATTCCCTGGAAATTCCAAGAGCTACAATATTCGAGAGAATGGAGAGGCTACGCAAGGACGGATTCATAAAAAAATATACTGTGGACCTCAACTACGATAAGCTGGGATACTCTGTTCTGGCATATATTATGATACAGTACAATTCAAAAGCCTCAATTGATCAGAGATCATTATGCGTTAACCTTTCATTGATGGAAAATGTAATATCAGCATCCATTGTAACCGGCGACTGGGATATCATGCTTTTAACTGCACAGAAATCCATGAAAGACCTTTCCGTATTTGTACTGGAAAAACTCAGGACAATGGAAGGCATCGAAAAGAGCGTTACAATACCGTTATTCGAAAGGATATTATAACAAAAATATATTATGTGTTAAAGCTGGGATAGCCTAGCCTGGTAAGACGCAGGTCTGGAAAACCTGTGCACGTAAGTGCCCGGGAGTTCAAATCTCCCTCCCAGCGCTTTTTATCTCTGTTTTATGCCTGTTAATGTTATTAATAATTTCATGTAGAACCTTTTCTGGATTTTTTATGTAATCAACTGACCATACCCTGTAAAGATTCCACCCCCTGTTATTTAAAATAGATTTTCTAATCCTTTCACGTTCCGATGCGGTTTTCATGCTGCTATAAATCCTTCCATCAGTTTCAATTCCCAGTATATATCTGTTATTATCATCCGGGTCTATGACAGCGAGGGCAATATTATTCATTGAATATCCAACATTTTTCTCTATAGCAAATCCTTCGGTTTCCAGCTTTGCAGCGATATCATTTATTATGGCATCATCATTTTTAAATTTCTGAATTACATTTCCGGAACCCTGGCTCTTTGCGTATATTAAATACTGCTTCAGAAGCTCGGGCCCTCTTCCAGCGCCGGCAGGAACCCTGATATCCTCAGGGTCCATGGAAGATACAACTATGAACTTTTTTCGTGCCCTTGTTATGGCAACGTTCAGTCTTTTCTCCCCTCCGGAGCTGTTTATTGGCCCGAAATTCATGGTAATTTTTCCATTTTCATCCCTGCCATAACCTGTACTCAGGATTATTACATCCTTTTCATCTCCCTGGACATTTTCCAGATTCTTTATGAATATTCCATCACTGTTTATGAGGTCGGCAAGTACAGTATCATGCCTTGAGTATGAATTAAGTGTATCTTCCACGGCTGACCTCTGTGCCTCGCTGAGGGTTACAACACCAATGGACGCCGTATTTACAAGCTGTTCCTTGATTATTCTGACGACTTCATTGGCCTCCGCCTTGTTTGTTCGGCTCTTCCCCCTGCCGTATGTACCGTCTATTTTGATATATTCCAGACCTGTTTCAGGTGAATTTATATATGCAGATGGAAACGTTTCAAGGGAATTATCATAGAAATACTTATTTGAAAATGCTATTAACCTGTCATCCACACTTCTGTAATGCCATTTAAGTGGTATTTTTGCAAGTCCTATGGCATCAAACTGATCCAGTATATTATCGAGCACAACGTAATCATCATCATATTTTGATCCGTTTATGTTTTCGAAGAATGTAGTGGGCGGTAGCTGCTGGGTGTCTCCAGATATTATTGTCTGTCTTGCTCTGATAAGCGAACCTACAGCATCCGGTGGTGTAAGCTGGGATGCTTCATCGAATATAATTAAATCGAATAATATGTTACTCTCCAGAAATGCACTTACATTATTCGGACTCATCATAATGCATGGCTTCAGTGCCGGAAGAACCTCCTTCAATTCGCTGAACATGGTTTTCAGTGGCTTCTGGAATCTCTTCTTTGCATTTTCAGTCTTTATTATCATGGATGCACCAGGGTACCTGGAAAGAACTTCATTTCTCCTGTCTGTCAATTCACTAACAAGATTATTTCTATTAATATCTATGGACTTGCGGTCATAGTCTATAAACATGCCTATAATCCTTTCATGTGACGATGATCTGAAGGTTTTAAGGATATCATCGTTCCGGACCTGCATGGCTATAAAATCCCGGTTGAAATCGTTTCTGAAAGCATGCAGGATTGAATCTGTATGTAATTCCCTGTTAAATGCAGGGGATATATCTATTCCGGAATTCCTTAATCCCTCATAAAGCTCCATGAATTTGGCATAGCGTTCCACATCAAGCGAGGAGATGATCTCTATTTCTGCCCTGATTTCCTCTATTGTTTTACGGTTCATATCACCTGAAGTGGGTGAAACATCGGAAAGCGAGTTTATTCCCTCCATAATGGATTCATATACAGCTTTATATTCCATTACTATGTCAATATTCCCATTCCCGGAGATAAGTTCGGTTATTACCGGGATGGCTTTACCATCAGATATGATTGAAAGGATTTTTTTGGCATATCTTATCTTATCGTAAGCATCTTCTGAATCAATTTTTTTGGATTTCATTGCTTCCAGTACTTCACTAAGTTGATTTTGTCTGTTTTTAATTTTGATTCCAGAATCCAGATCCTCAACCAATTCATTATAATGTTTTCTGGAGTTATCCTCTGTTACCTTCATTATATCATTGACAATTTTCTTGTAATCTGAAGAAAGCCGTTTCAGTCCGGAATTATAATTTTCCGTGAGGGTCTTTTTCAGGGAATCCAGATCCAGATCAAGAAATTCCTTCTTCCTCTTTTTTGTAAATATATCCAGCATATAATCGTATTCTTTCACGAGGTTCTCCCGTTCCTCGAGCAACGAATAAGCATCCTTTATAAAGTCAGAATCCAGAAATTCACTTTCAAGTGTAATATTCGGATTCAGAACCGATACAAGATTGTAAACCAGTTCGGCATCTCCCATTGAGGAAATATCAATTCCCGTGTAATCCTTTATAACAGGTTTCAGTTCTTCAATACTGTTGATTCCATTCTCTATTGAATCTATTCCTCTGTAGTATTTTTCCGGGTCTTCTCTGTATTTTTCCAGTATGAATCCGCCGGGCATTTTATCAAAATTTTCAATTATATCTAAATAATCATTGAATTCAGATAGCTGAAATTCCAGGTTTTCAAGGTCTTCAGGCGTCGAGTCAAGGATTTTCTGGTCTATTTTCAGGGAAAATGACGATTTGTTTTCAATCTCCATAAGGCATGCATCATAGATGCTTCTTCCAAGCTTTCCCTTTTTTTCATTTACTGCCTTTACATAGGTATCCAGAGGGCCGGAATAACGATCGGTGGGAACAAGCGTTCGCGGTATATGGTCATTGTTTTCAACCGATTTATATAATGACTTTATAATTTCTGACTTCGGCGTATTCCCATGAAAGGTCAGAATAAAGTCCCCCAGGCCAGAATCCTCTAAACGCTTCTTTACAACCTCTATTGCAGCACTTTTTTCACTTACAAAGAGTATACTTTTATTATTTTTCATAAAATCGGCTATTATGTTGGCAATAGTCTGGCTCTTTCCTGTTCCAGGAGGGCCGTTTAATATAAAACTTGCTCCAGATCGTGCTGCATAGACAGCAGTAACCTGGCTTGAATCCGCATCCATTACTGTATTTACTGAATAATCGACATAATCTGGCATTTTTTCATTCAATTTTTTTATAATTTCAAAATCGCCCGCCAGTGCACGGGTAAGATCATTTTCCTTTATTGCTTCATGGTTTTGCTTGATATCATTATAAATATTATTATTGGTGAAGGAAAGGATACCCAGGTAGGAATTACGCCCCACTGTCCATTTTGTATCCTTGATTGTAAGTTTGAAATTCCTGATAGCTTCTGCAAGATTCAGGTTATCATCAAAGGTAAAATCAAATTTGATACCGAACTGTTCGAGCTTTTCTCTCAATACGGGATTAAAAAATATATCACCTTCAATGGATTCAATGGTAAAATCATCATACATTTTTCTGGTAAGTGTTACGGGAACAAAAAATAGCTGGGTTTCAACAGTTTTCCCACTTTCATCATTCCATTTAAGTAAGCCGAAGGAAACAAAAAGAACATTGGATCCATGCTCTTTCAGCGCACTATTTGCCTGATAGAACATTGCACCGAGAGTTTTTGATAACCCGTCCTTTTTGGAGAATATTATTTCATCCTTTTTTCTGTTTTCCTCATCACCTGTTAGGTGAACACCCATTTTTTTGTCCTTGTTTACCAGGTCATCAAAGAGAAACAGCATGGATGGTGTGACTATTTTTAAAAATGACTCCGGATTGAAGTAAAGGAGCCTGTTGTTTTTTGAAGTATCTATTACTCCCTTTTCCCATTTAGTTATACTTTCATCTATGTTTATATCCATTAAATCTCTAAACATAATGATGAAAAGTATATATTAATTTTATTATACAAAAATACGTTTTCAGTTTTCCGAATAATCTATATTAACATTCATAGTCTCAATGCCGTAATGATGCCATACAATAGCACCGATGAATCCCAGAAGCCAGAGCACCATATTGATAATAATAAAATTTTCCAGTGAAATGTTGCTTGTGAACAATACAAGGAGTGGATATACTATCATGGGTGCAAGCCTCACAGTTCCGATAAATGAACCCCTGAGCCTGGTTGGCGCAAGCTCTGGCTCCAGCGTGGTTCTGGATGCCCATGCAAATTCACTCATCATCATGTTTATGAACAGCAACGGATAAAATATCAGGACATTGTGCAGATAAGGTATCAGTGCTAATATTATAACCGTTGATAAAAAACCGGTTCCGAATGAATAAAGCGTATACTTTTTTCTTCCCCTGGATATCAGTGGTGCCGCTATAAAACCAGCAACAGAAGCACCTACCAATGCAACAAATATTATCATATCATCAGTGTACACGCCTGCAAATTCATAGGGTCCTATTACATACGCCATGAGCCCGAAAGTTGTGTACTGCGATATCGCCATCGCCATCAAAACAAACAATGAAAGACCGTATCCAGGTTTCCTCACACTGGTTCCATTGCTGTCTATGTAAAGATCTTTCCTGGTTTCCTCAGCCTTCTTCTTATCCCCATGGGATTCCTGCCATTTAAATGACTCAGGAAGTGAAATTCTTGATAATATCATTATTAAGATAAGTGCAGATGCGGAGGAAATTAAAATTAAACGATCCATAAAGGAGTTTACAATCACCACAAATAATCCGGCAATCAGCGCGCTTCCTATATTATCAAAATCCGAAATAATTGTAAGCCATTTTGCCCTCTGGGATACAGGTGAATCCTCTGAAATCAGGGACAGTGATGGAATCTCCTCACCACCAACTCCGAATTCTGCTAGCATGAGTCCTATTATAAGAGGAATAATTGTATAACTCAGGGCTATTACAACTATTCCCGTTCCATATATTATCATGGTCATGAGGAAGATTCTCTTTCTTCCCAGTTTATCTGTGAGTATACCCATAAACAGATTTCCAAACGGTACAAATAATGGGCCAATCAGTAAGACTAGCACTTTAAGACCGTGTGGAAGGACACCTACTATGGATCCAGCCGCAGCAAGGGGACCAAGAGTCCCCACCATTCCCCAGAATGTTAATCCAGAAGCACTGGAAACCATCATAAAACGTTGCTTGCTGGTTAACGTATTGCACACCGTATAACTATAAATTCATATTTCGTATCAATCTCCCTCCGCCGGCATTATCCGGATCAGGTTGCACGGGTCGATCCCTATCCTCTCAGCTTTGAGCTCCCCGGTATAAACATATTTAAAAACTCTATAAATATTTATCGTTAAAGGCAAATTATTCGAGAAATTATATTATATATCATATAATTCATGAGGATGGAGGGAAGCCGGATAGCTATTATCGCAATTACCCATAATGGCTTTTATATTTCAAAGAAGATTTCCACAGAATTCGATGCAAAAATATTCATCAATAAAAGATTAAACAATTATAAAAATTTTGAATCCTTTGATCATGTAAAGGACATTGCAAAATTTGTATTTGAAAACTTTGATGCTATTATATTCATTATGGCGCTGGGTGCCGTTGTAAGAATTATAGCTCCCTATTTGAAAGATAAATTCCATGATATACCGGTTATAGTAATAGATGATGCCGGGCAATTTGTTATTCCTGTAATATCCGGGCATCACGGTGCAAATGAACTGACTGTAAAGATTGCCGGTATTTTGAAAGCCACTGCAGTGATTACAACAGCAACGGATGTGCATGGAATTATCTCCATAGACGCAATCGCAACAAAATATAAGATGTCCATTCTGTGCAGGGAAAATCTTGCGTCGGTTTCAGGGGATATGCTAGCCGGTAACCCCGTGGACATAATAAACAGGACATCTATCAGTATTCCGGAACTCGGTGGGTCCGGTAAAGGCAAAAAAATAATAATAACCTATAAAAAGGAATATGAGAATCATGATCTCATACTGGTCCCTCCCGTTCTTGATTTAGGAATAGGATTTTCTTCAGATGCAGTTTTATCTGATATGTTATACGCCATAGAATATACATTTAAAAAATTTGATTTATACATGGAAGCCATAAAATCTATTTCAACAATTGATATAAAATCAGGAAACACTGAAATTAAAAAGTTAGCAGAAACACTCAAATGTCCACTTTATTTCTATTCTGCTGAAAATTTGAATATGTACTCTACTGAAAGGTCAGAGGTAGTTTACAGGGCCACCGGTGCTTATTCTGTATCAAATGCTGCCGCAAGGATCACATCACGGAATGGCATCCCGGTTGTCTCCAAGGAAATTATTAATAATGTTACCGTATCGGTGTTTCTGAATGAATATTAATGGAATAATGATAGCTGGCACTTCAAGCGGGTCCGGAAAAACTACTGTATCCACCGGAATTATGAAGGCACTCTCAGATAAGGGTTTTAATGTACAACCCTTCAAGGCAGGGCCTGATTATATTGACCCGGGTTTCCACAGGATAGCAACCGGTAACAGGTCATACAATCTGGATTCTGTTATGGGAAGCCCCGAAATAGTTAAGGAAATATACTATCATAATTCCACTGGAAGGGATATTTCAGTTGTTGAAGGCGTAATGGGCTTTTACGATGGCATCAGTGGTCTTACTTTCAGGGGGAGTTCATTTGAAATTTCAAAAATTCTCCATCTTCCTGTTATACTTATAGTGGATATTTCCACATCCGGTCAGAGTGCAGCCGCAACTGTCAGGGGATTCATGGATCTTGAAGGTGGCTCCCTGATAAAAGGAGTCATTATGAACCGTGCAGGTTCAGATTTTCATTGCAGAATGGTCAGGGAAGCGATTGAACATTACACAGGAATAAAGGTAGTAGGCTGCATAAAACGCGATGAAAACATAAAAATAAATTCCAGGCATCTAGGCCTGGTTACAGCCTCCGAACATGATAATGATAATAACTATTACAAACATCTTGCAGAGAATATATCTGGTAGCATTGATCTCGATTCAATTATAAAAATCTCTAAGAAATACGGTTCTGAATGGAATAAGGGAGGTAAAATATACAATTTCAGGCAGGAAGGAACAGTAAGAATAGGCATAGCATATAATCAAGCATTTTCATTTTACTATAATGAAAACATTGAAATTCTGGAAAAATACGGTGCTGAGCCTGTATATTTTGATCCTGTCATAGATAAATCTCTCCCGGACGTGGACGGACTTTACATAGGCGGTGGTTACCCGGAACTCCATGCACGTAAACTTTCAGAGAATAAAACACTCATGTGGGAAATCAAAAATAAAATAGATAATGGTATGCCCGTATTTGCTGAATGCGGTGGCTATATGTACCTTTCAGATTCCATAAATATTGATGGCAGGGGATTTCCCATGGTTGGATCTATACCAGCTACGGTGCATATGAAAAGCCTTTCACTTGGGTACAGGGATGCAATAGCTGCATCATCAGGAATTATACTCAAAGAGGGGGAGAAAATCAGGGGGCACGAGTTCCATTATTCCCGGATAGAATTTCATGGTAAGGAACAGCCTGCATATATTTTTAAAAATGGCACATACGAAGGATATAATTATAAAGGATTGACCGCAGGATATCTGCATGTATATTTTCCGTCCAACCAGAATGCCGCAAGGAGATTTGTTTCTCAATGCAGAAATTATAGGAAAAAATCATGAATAATAATATATCAAAAAGACATATACTGTTATGCAGGAAAATTTCATAATTCCAGACAATAAATCACTGGTTAACGTTTCTAGCGACATATTTTCACACTTTGGATTAAGGGTGGAAACAGACGGAATCGGTTTGAACTATAATCATAAAAAGCTGTGCTTCATACTTCTTGATGGCCTGGGCTGGAACATATATGAAAAGACCGGGATTAAATTTAAAAATGAGATGAAATGCACATCGGTATTTCCATCAACAACATCCAACGCATTATCATCATTTTTTCTGAACAGGCATCCGGGGCAGCATGGAATAATCGGATACCAGCTTTATATCAGACAGTTAGGATCAATAGTGAACATACTGGGTTACACCTCTTCTGCTGCATATATCAGGGATTCCATGGAACGCGCGTATCCCATGAGTACAATTTTCAATTATGAATCAAAGATAACAGCTCTTAACCGTGCAGGCTATTCTACCGTAAATATCATACCATCATTCATAAATAAAACATCATTTTCCACACTACTGTATGGCAATAATAATACAGATATATATTCAAACGTTTTTCACAGTTTTTATGTGCTGGAAGACAATCTGAAAAAGGGGATAGATTTTATAAGTTTTTACCTGCCAGATGTGGATCAGATTGCACACAAGCTGGGTCCATATGATCAATACACTGTAGAAACTGCCAGATACATACTTCAAACACTTATCTCGGTAATGGAAAAATATGATGATTATGATTTTGTCATAACAGCCGATCATGGACATGTAGAGGTAGGGAACACCATCAATCTTGGAAATGATTCTGACCTGATGGACTTATCTATTTTGCCTCCATACGGTGATTCAAGGGCGTTATTCCTCGAAAATACCTCTGAAATAAAGGAATATATGGAAAATAATTACAAGAATCTACAGATAGTCTCCAAGGGAGATACCATGTATGCCACATTACTTGGGAAAATCGACGGTAACGTTATGCCGAAACTTCCGGGACTCATAGGTATAGCCGGGAATAATGATATTTACCATTTTCCGTTGAATCAGAGGAAATATTCCATGAAGGGGGCACATAGTGGATTACTGAAAGAGGAAATGGAAATTCCTGTTTTAGTCTTTCAAAATTAATATTTATTAATTTTATTTTTATTTATCGAAATTTCAAGTACTTTTTTTGTCTTAATTCTGTTCAAGAAATATTTATTAATAAACATTTAATCCACATACCATGTCTGAAACTCAGATGTCAAAGAAATCAATCAATATAACTATAGCATTGATGGCGTTTTCAGGATTATTAATTATTTATGTGGAAACCATGATAGTTCCGGCTATACCTATATTTATTACATTTTTTCATTCCACTTACAGTAGCGTGTCATGGATTTTAACCGCGTACATCATCAGTGGAACCGTTTCTGCCGCTATCTTCGGAAAGGTAGCCGATATTGTGGGCAAGAAGAAAATTTTTTTGATTCTGGGGATTATTTATACCATAGCCATATCATTTGGCGGTTTTACTCGTACATTGGATGAATTGATAGCGGTGCGTACGGTGCAGGGTCTTGGATTCGGAATGATTCCCGTGGCCTTCGCAATTATAAACGATGTAGTCCCCAGGGAAAAACTTGCACTGGCACAGGGAATAATGAGCGCCACATTTGCCATAGGATCAGGTATAGGTCTTGTTCTTGGCTCATATATTACGGAACAACTAGGATGGCAGTGGGATTTCCATACGGCTATACCTGTTGCAGTAATACTGCTTATACTGGTATTCATATTCGTGAAAGAGAATACAGTTACGGGCAAGCAAAAAATAGATTTAGCGGGAGTCGCAATGCTAGGTGGAGGATTGGTTGCCCTTATATTTGCCCTATCAGAGGGGGAACATTACGGCTGGTATTCATATCTTATAATAGGTCTGTTCATAGCTGCCATCGGACTTTTTATAGCTTTTACTTACTTTGAGAGCCATTATAAATATGCCTTTATCAATATGAAGCTTCTGAAGAAGAGAAACATATTCCTGTCAAATATAGTTGGATTGTTTGCAATGGCAGCTATGTATTTTCTATTTTTTACAGTACCCACACTTTTACAGGACCCTGCACCCAGCGGATTCGGAAAAAGCGTATTTGATTCAGGTTTGATATTATTCCCTGCAACCGTAATGAATATGATTTTCGCGCCGGTTGCAGCAAAGATAATCAAGAAAAGAGGCCCGAGATTTTCAATACTTCTTGGATTATCCGTGGATTTAATAGGATTTGGTCTTTTATATCTTTACAGGGCAAGCATATCAGAAATTCTTCTGGATACAATCTTTGTTGGAGCCGGAATTTCTCTCATGCTTGTAGGTATAATAAATGTACTCCTCACATCTACCCCGAGGGAAAATGCAGGTGAGGCTACAGGAATGAACACTGTTTTCAGGGATATAGGAATGTCTATAGCCCCTGCTTTTGGAGGTGCACTGGAAACCATGTATACAATAAAGGTTGTTATAGGCGTGACAATAATCAATGGGATACCACATGCAATTACCGCAGCATTCCCTGATAAAACCGCCTACGATTATATATATTTGATCGGTGTTATATTCGTGGTACTTGGCTTCATATTTACCATTTTAATGAAGAATAACCTAAAAAAAGTTGCATAATATTAAAATAATCAATATAATTATTTTCTCCAAAAATTGAATACACCGAAGAATCATGAACTATTATGTATTATAAATAAGAGACATTGGCGAAAAGGAAAACAGAAAAGAATTGATAGATATAATCATGATTGAGTTATAGATTATTATGAACCGGCAAAAATCATGATCCTGCAATCTGATTTAGAGGTGATTATTCCCCGCAAACTATGAAAATATTAGCCATGCATACTTATTGTGGAAACCTCACCTCATAATAACAAAATAAGTCCCTATAATTTTTCAGTAGGAGAAAAATAACAGGACATTGTTATTTAATATTGTAAAAATTATGACACTAAATTTAGTTAAAAAGCTAATAAAGCATAAATACGCTTAATTTATTTGAGTATAGTCTGTGGTTATGGATAGTTTAAACTTATACAAAGCTAAAGAGATATATATAACGAATAATTTATATAAATATATAAGGGAGGTAATGTAAATGCCTGGAAGAATATGGACCGGCGAGGAGAAGTATAATATTATAATGGAATCATTCCAGAATCCCAACATTACAATAGCAGAGATATGCAGGAACCATGGAATAGCAGTATCGTTATTTTATAAATGGAAGGAGCAGTTCTTGGAAGGTGGAAGAAAAGGATTAGAAGGAAAGGATCCTGATAAGGCTTTAATGAAGGAGAATGAGAATCTTAAATCAATAATAGGTGAAATGACCATAGCAAACGAAATATTAAAAAAAAATTATATGAGGAGGAAAAGGTGAGTTCGGTGAATGAGATGAATAATAATGGAATTGAAGTAAAAAAAGCATGCTATTATTCTGGAATCAACAGGATAACATACTATTACAGAATAAAGCATGAAAACATTGAAGATAATAGGCGTATAACAAGGATTGATAATAATATTATAGATAAAATAATAGAACTATGCAAGGAAAGAGTAACCTATGGCTATAACAG